>DMCI01000025.1 GCA_003445835.1 Clostridiales bacterium | reverse complement strand
CTTTGTACGACAAAGTGAAAGTGCCGCCGTATCGTTGCGCCTACGTCGGAAAACTTTGCGGGGCGGACGTCTACAACGACAGCAAAGGCACCAACGTGGACGCGACCATTTTTGCGGCAAGCAGGTTTTCAAAGTCAGTCGCGCTGATCCTCGGCGGCAGCGACAAGGGAGAGGACTATTCTCGTTTGTTCGCCGCATTGAAGGACAACGTTTTACGCATCTATTTAAGTGGCGCAAATGCAAAAGAAATGTACTTGGCGGCAGGGGATAAAACCCGCGCAAAGTGCCGACTTATGCCCGATCTGGATTCTTGCGTAAAAGATTTTACGCGGCAACCGACCGACGTTTTGTTGTTTTCGCCGGCGTCGGCGTCATTCGATCGGTACGAAAATTATGAAGAAAGAGGTAAATGCTTTGATGAAATCGTCGCAAAATACGCAACCCCTTCCTCTCGCGCTTGACGCGCAAGATACAAAACCGAGTTTTCGCATTCCGGAATATAAAAAGCGGAACTTTGCTTTGATTTTTCTTGCGACGGCGCTTTCTGTTCTCGGCTTGGTGATGATCTACAGCGCAAGTTCTTACGCCGCCGAACGAAACTTCGGCGACGCTTTTTATTACGTAAAAAAGCAGGCGATCGCGCTGTTCGTAGGATTGACGGCGATGTTCGGGATGTCAAAAGTCGATCCAAACGTTCTTAAAAAACTGCGTTATGTGATCCTTTGCGTTTCTTTTGTATTGCTAGGCGTGATCTTTATCCCCGGCGTCGGCGTCGTCAGTTACGGCGCCAGGCGTTGGATCGATCTCGGATTTATGACGATGCAACCCTCCGAAGTGGCAAAGTTCGGCTATGCGATCTTTGCCGCGTCGTATCTTTCCGAAAAAGGATTGGGTAGCTTCAAAAACGTCGTCGCCGTTTTGCTTCCCGGGGTGGCGATGTGCGTCCTCATTATGCTTGAACCCAATATGAGCATCACGATGTGCGTTTTTTCGTTGATGTTGTTTATGCTTTTGGTTGGGGGGATCTCGATCAAAAAACTGTTTATCTTGCTCGTTCCCGCCTTGCTTTTGATCCCCGCGCTCATCATTTTGGAACCCTATCGACTCAAACGGTTGATGGCTTTTATCGATCCGTGGGCGTCGCCGAAAGGGGAAGGATATCAGTTAATCCAATCCTATTACGCCTTGTGCAGAGGCGGATTGTTCGGCGTGGGACTTTTCAAGAGCAGACAAAAATACTTGTTTTTGCCTTTTGCGGAATCCGACTTTATCTTTTCCATTATCGGAGAGGAACTCGGTTTGTTCGGTGCGATGGCAACCGTTTTGTTGTTCGGCGCGCTGATTTTCTTCGGTTTTCTTACGGCGGCAAAAGCCAAAAACCGTTTTGGATCGTTGCTTGCCGCAGGCATCACGTCGCTTATCGCCATTCAAACGGCGGTCAACATTGCCGTCGTTACTGGATGCATTCCGCCTACGGGGTTGCCGTTACCTTTCGTCAGCGCGGGCGGAAGTTCGCTCGTCAGCTTTTTAAGCGCGGTAGGCGTATTGCTTTCCGTCAATAAGCACAGTAGCACGACCCTTTCCGAAAACCATAAGATATAGTATCTTTTTGTGGGGAGACGGCAATGAGCAGATTATTGATCAAAGGTGGCGTTCCTTTGCGTGGAGAAGTCAGAGTCAAGGCGGCTAAGAACGCCGTTTTACCCATTCTTGCCGCATCGATCTTGACGAGCGAAGAATGTGAGATCCGAGACGTTCCCAAGCTGACGGATATCGGCAATATGCTTTGCATTATGCAAGGACTGGGGACGACGTGTAAAAGGGAAGACGACGTTCTGATCGTCAAAAGCGACGATTTGACGGGGTACAACGTTCCGACCGCGCTTGCCAAGGAACTGCGTTCATCCTTCTTTTTGCTCGGACCGATCCTCGGCAGGATGCGACGCGCTGTCGTAGCGTATCCGGGAGGATGCGATATCGGCGTAAGACCATTGGATATCCACTTAAAAGGCTTGCGTGAAATGGGCATCGCCATCGAAGAAAGTCACGGGATGATCTACTGCGACGGTACGAGGCTCAAAGGCGCAAACGTCGCTTTGGACTTTCCAAGTGTCGGCGCGACGGAAAACCTGATGATGGCGGCAGTTTTGGCAGAAGGTACGACGCGTATTTCCAACGCGGCAAAAGAGCCGGAGATCGTCGATCTGCAAAACTTCATCAACGCAATGGGCGGGAAAGTCAGCGGGGCGGGAAGCGGCAAGATTGTAGTGGAAGGGGTAACAAAACTTCACGGGTGCAGTTATACGCCCATTCCCGACCGTATCGTTGCGGGCACTTTGTTGATCGCCGGAGCGACTTGCGGCGGTAGCGTTTGTATTACAAATGTGATCCCGGAGCACATAGAACCCTTGCTTTTCAAAATAAACAAAAGCACTTGCTTTCTAAACGTTCAAAGTGATAAAATAACTCTAAGCGGTCAAGGCAGACCGCGCAACTTCGACAAGCTTGAAACGCAGCCGTATCCCGGCTTTCCTACCGATCTTCAGTCGCAAATGATGGTGATGATGTCGGTGGCGGAAGGGACGAGCGTGATCGTGGAAAACATCTTCGAGACCCGTTTTCGTATCGTTAGAGAATTGACTAAGATGGGCGCTGTGATCACGGTGAAGGATAGGACGGCGATCGTCCGCGGCGTAAAAGGCTTGGAAGGCGCGTCCGTCAGCGCGGGCGATCTCCGCGGCGGCGCTGCGCTTATGATCGCGGGAGCAAAAGCGGAAGGATATACCACCATCGACGGCGCTCGCTACATCGACCGAGGTTACGAGTCCGTTGAAAAGATGTTCGGCGCGTTGGGCGTCGACGTAAAAAGGTTAGGATGAACAGGTCAAAAATCGTCATAGGGATCTTTGTTGCATTGATCTTGATCGTCATTACGATCGTCCTTTTGGCTTGTACAGTTTTTGTTGTGCGCGATATTTCCGTCGAAAGTGAGTATTCCTCCGGGCTTCTTGACGAAGATAAGATCGTCGAGTCCAGCGGTATCGAAAAAGGGCGCAGCATCGTTACGCTGAACAAGGAAAAGGTCATCGCCGCCATCGAGCGCGCCAATCCCTACGTGGAAGTTACGGGCATTCGTCGCGTGTTTCCCAGCAAGGTCGTCATCTCCACTACCATTCGTACCGGCATTATGCTCGTTAAGTCGGCGGATCAGAGCACTTACGCTTTGATCGATTCGTCATTGAAAGTTTTAAACGTCGCTGACGCTTCTACCGGAACTGGTGCAAGCGCGACGGTGGTAAAAGGACTCAGCTTCGTTATGCCCGACGAAGGTCCGCACGCAGCCATCGGCACCGTGATCTCCTTCTCCGACCCCGCTTGCGGGGAAGTTTTGTCCGACATCGCGGCGCTTGCCTCGGATTACGAACTCGGCGGCAGACGTTTCTTCACTTTCTTTAAGGAAATTTCCTTTGATACGACGGACGGCATCGTCGTTTATATCAAGACGAATAAGGGCGTTTCGCTCGTGTTGGACAAGTCCCTGACGTCCTCCGTTTACGACCAACTGTATTATTGTTTGATCTTCTATTCTTCCAAAGACGTAAACCTCGATCAAGACAAAGGCTATATTCTTTTTGACAAAGACGTAAACGCCTATTGTTGGAAAGAGACCGTCGACTGATAATTTTTTCGCATTTTTCCGAAATTGTCGTATTTTCGCTATTGACAATAGTAAATATTTACTTTATAATTATTTAATATAGGGGGAGTTATGTCCAAATTGTCCGACATGGTCGTCATCGATATTGGATCGAAGAGCATCTGCGCCTACAATGCGGAGTGTCTTTCCGACGACAATTTTGCGATCAAAAACTCGTACGAGATCGAGTACGGCGGCTATATGGACGGCAGTTGGATCGCACCCGAAGAGGTGATCCCCTCGATGGTCAAACTTATTGACAAGATCGAGCGCACTTCGGGCAGGATCAAGCGCGTTTACGTGGGCATCCCGTCGCAATTTGCGGTGGTTCGCACCGTTTACGAAAAATTGTCTTTCCCCAAAAAGAAGCGTTTGACGACCGCCGATATCGACGAGCTAATTCGTGAAAACGATCCTTTCGTCGATTCTGCGTATACCCGTATCCACGCGGAAGCCGTCTACTACGTCAACGATAGGGGCGAACGTTTGCGTTCTCCCATCGGCAAGGAAACTTCCGTTTTGAAAACGCAGCTTTCCTACGTCGGCGCAAAAACGGACGTGATCTCTCACATCCGTCAAGGGCTGATCCGTTACGGCGTCAAATCGGTGGAATTCATTCAGTCCGAATATGCCGCCGCGCTTAGTTTGTTCTCCAAAGAGGAGAGGGATAACGGCGTCATATTGGCGGATATCGGCTATCTTTCGACGTCGGTACTGTACGTCGGCGGGGACGCGCTGTTGGAACTTAAGGATTTTTCCCTCGGCGGCAGTATGATCGCTCTCGGTATTTCCTCAACGATGAACATCCCTTACAACGTTGCCGCCGCGATCGCGTCCAAGATCAATCTTGCGTATAAGGGGGAGGGGGAGTACTCCTTGAAGTACGATACCAAAACCTATACCTATCCGATCGAGCAGATCAACAAGATCGCCAAGGAGTGCATCGCCTGCGTGGTCAATTACATCCAAAAGGCAATCAACTCTTTCCGATTTGATACGACGCCGGAGCAGCCACTTTACTTGACGGGCGGTGGCTTCTCGGATGTAAAATTCTCGCGGGAGTTTATCTCCAAGTGCTTCCGCAGGGAGGTAGAGGTGGTACAACCCTCGATGCCAAACTACGATAAGCCCGGTTATTCGACTACGGTCGGATTGTTAAAAAAAGCAATTAGTATGGAAATGCAAGAGAAATTCGGTTTTCTCAAAAAGCTTTTCCGCTTCTAGGAGGTTTGTATGGAAGAATATTTGGGACAGATTGACGAACTTGACGCCCAATCCGCACCGCAACAGGAGGAGCTCACCGAGCGCGTGTGCAAGATCCTCGTGATCGGCGTGGGTGGCGCGGGTAACAACGCAGTCAATCGTATGATCCGTTCGGGCATCGACAGCGCTGAGTTCGTTGCGGCAAATACCGACAAACAGGACCTTATCTATTGCGAAGCAAAGAAGAAAGTCGTGCTCGGCGCCACGCTTACCAGAGGTCTGGGTGCCGGCTCCAATCCCAATATCGGCAAAAAAGCCGCGGAGGAGACCAAAGAGGTCATCAAAGAGCTTTTACAGGGCGTTGATCTTTTGTTCATTACCGCGGGTATGGGCGGGGGCACCGGCACGGGTGCCGCACCCGTCATCGCAAGCATCGCGCACGACCTTGGCATTTTGACCATCGCCGTCGTCACGACCCCCTTTAAGTTTGAAGGGGAACGCAGGATGTCTCAGGCGATGTCCGGTATCAACGAACTCAGACAGTACGTCGATACTCTCCTCGTCATTCCCAACGAAAAACTTTTGGAAGTTTTGCCCAAAGGCACCAGTTTCTCACAGGCGTTTTCCTTTGCGGACGACGTTTTGCGTCAAGGTATCCAAGGCATCGCGGGGCTTATCGTCAAAAACTCCATCATCAATCGTGATTTTGCGGACGTAAAAACCGTCCTTAAGGAGAAAGGCTTTGCCCATATCGGCATCGGCGAGGCAGAAGGGGAAAACCGCACCGTGGAAGCGGTCAGACAAGCGGTCAACAATCGTTTGCTCGATACCAACATCCGCGAAGCAAGCGCCGCCATCCTGTTTATCACCGGCGGTATGGATCTCAGCTTGACCGAGATCAACGAAGCAGGTTCCCTCGTCGCGCAGGTTTTGAATCCCGACGCGACTTTGATTTTCGGCGCGGATATGAGCCAAGACCTTGGCGGCAAGGTGTCCGTCACGATCATCGCCACCGGCTTCAAGCACGGTTCCGATCCCGTCTTGCCGCGTTTTATGGCGCAAAGACCCTCCTCGCAACCTGCAATGAACGTTCCTTTGCGCGATCATATTTCTCCCGCGGCGGAACTTCCGCCCATGCCGGAACGCCGTCCTCATTCGGACGAGCCCGCTCCCTCGCAATCACAGGATGACTTCGGTGGCAGGATCCCCTTGTCGGACAACGATCTCCCGCCCTTTATGCGCAAGTTGAAAAGGCGTTAAACCGTTTTGAAAAAGCAAAAGGAAGCATTCGCTTTGCGAATGCTTTTTTTGTGTTTATTTGACAAAAAGCCGCAATTAATTTTTGCTCTGAAATGATAGGCTTTCAATATGATCGTTTACGTGGAAGCGGTGATTTTAGATAACTTTTGTTTTGATTTTTTGCTTGGGTACTTGACCTACCTTTTTTTACGGCGAAAGGTCAGATACGCTTGCGTCGTTTTGTCCGCGACGGTCGGCTCGCTGATCGCACTCGTGTACCCCTTGGCAAAAGGGTACGGGATGCTCGTAAAGATATTTGCGCTCTTTGTCTGCTCGTTGCTTTTAACTTTAAAAAGATCAGTCAGGTCGTATTTGATCGCGACCTTCGTTTACGCCGTGCTTTCATTCGTTTTGTCGGGGATTTTTTGTTTTTTGCTCGGTGGAAAGATGGCAAACGGTTTTATCGGCTTAAAGTGGGGCGGCTTGGTCTGCATTGTCTCGGTCGGGACGTTTTTGTTACTTTACACCGCCAGACAAACGATCGGATTGATCGGGGAAAGACGGCGCAAGGAAAAGTTTGCGACGGCGGAAGTTTTCGGCAACGGGAAAAGCATCAAGATCAGCGCGCTTTTCGACAGCGGTAATCTTTTGACCGATCAAAACGGCGAAGGGGTCGTGGTGACCGATCAAAGGCGGTTGCAAGCTCTCGGCGACCTAAGGGAAGCGGGAGAAATGCGGGTGCATACGGCAAGCGGCAGCAGGGTGCTGAAGCTTGTAAAAATACCCGAGATAAGGATATATTCCCGCGGGCGGGAGAATATACTTACTAACGTAACGGCGGCGTTGTCCGATCTGCCGGAACAATACGCGTTGATTTTACCGTGCGAGTAAATAAGGAGGACGTATGTTTAAAAAAATCAAGATGCTTTTGAGGAAGATATTCGGATTTTTCGACCTGTTTGGCAAAACGCGAGACGTAAACTTCATTTACGGGGAGTCTTTGCCCGCACCCTATACACCCGAAGAAGAACGGGCTGCGATGGAACGACTTGCCGCGGGAGACGAAAAGGTCAAAAACGAGATCGTAGAACACAATTTACGCCTCGTCGTATATATTGCCAAAAAATTTGAAGGGAGCGTCGGGGATATTAGCGATTTGGTGTCTGTCGGGGCGATCGGCTTGATGAAAGCGGTCAATTCGTTCGACCCAAAAAAGAACATAAAACTGGCGACTTTTGCTTCGCGCTGTATCGAAAACGAGATTTTGATGTACCTTCGCAAAGTAGTCAAACGTAAGTGCGAAGTTTCGCTGGACGAGCCAATCAACGTAGACGTGGAGGGTAACGAGCTTTTGCTTTCCGACGTGGTGGGGACGGAGCCCGACCAGATTGCAAAAGACTTGGAACGCAAACAGGAGATAGAACAACTGTATAAATCCTTTTCCGCTTTGTCCAAACGGGAATTTGAAATCATAAAACTGCGTTACGGTCTCTTAGACAGCGAGGAATTGACGCAAAAAGAGATTGCAGATATGATGGGTATTTCACAATCCTACATATCCAGAATAGAGAAAAAAGTTCTCGGAAAACTCAAAAAAGAATTGGCAAAATTTGTATAATAACCGCAAAATTTCGCAATAATATCTTTGGCGCCTTACATAGGAGGAAGAAAATGGCGCACAAAGTGACGATATGCGGGTTGGATACCAACAAACTGCCTAAATTGACGGCAAAAGAAAGCGAAGAGTATTTGAAACGGATCAAGAACGGGGATCGGGAAGCGCGCGAGACTTTCCTGCTTGCCAATATGCGACTCGTTCTTTCGATGGTGCACAGGTTTTCCACCGCGACGACGGACGCCGACGATATGTTTCAGGTGGGGTGTTTGGGGTTGGTAAAAGCCTTAAACCACTTTGATCCCGCGTACGGTGTGATGTTCAGCACGTACGCCGTGCCGATGATCCTCGGCGAGATCAGACGCTTTGTGCGCGAAGCCAACGGGATCAAGGTCAGCAGGGGAATGCGGGATACCGCCTACCGTGCGATGCAGGCAAAGGAAGCTTTGGAACTGCGCAACGTAGCAGATCCCACTTTGTACGAGATCGCGGAGGAAATGGACACCCCCGTCAAGGAAGTCGTTTGCGCTTTGGACGCCATCTCCACGCCGATGTCCTTGTATGAGCCGATCTCCGGCGAAGGCTCGGATTGCTTGCTCGTTTTGGACGGCGTCGTCGGGGAAAGGAACCCGGAGGAAAACTGGACGGAACGCCTTGACCTCAAAAGTGCGATCGGTAAGCTTCCCGCGCAGGAAAAAGAAGTCCTCGGACTTCGCTACTACCAAGGTCGTACGCAGATGGAGGTCAGCGGCGAACTCGGTATCTCGCAAGCGCAGGTCTCTCGCTTGGAAAACACGGCGATCAAGCGACTGCGTGAACTTCTTTCGACTTAAGGCGCGGCTTTCATCATATAAACAAATCAATATTTGCTTACAAGAAAATGGCGATTCGCCATTTTTTTTGTCATATCGGATCAAGGCAAACAGTATGATTTTATATGAACGAATTGACTTTTTGCGAGTTGAGAGAAAAGGAGATCGTAAACGTCGTGGACGGCAAACGTTTCGGCCGTATCATCGATTTGGCATTGAGTTGCAACGGTAGGGTGATCGGTATCATGGCGCCGGGGGAAAAGTCGATGTTCAAAGGCATTTGCAAAAAAGATGCGCTTTTTATCCCTTGGCAAAACATCGGAAAGATCGGTGACGACGTGATCCTTGTAAACTTGCCTTCCGGAAACTTCCCGATGGGGTGACCTACGTTCCGTTGCTTTTTCTCTCAAAACACAATAATGGGTTTTCTCTTGCTTTTTTAACACAATATATTGTATAATAAGCCTAGGAGAAAAACTATGAAATGTGTTTATTGCGGTTCAATGGACAGTAAAGTTATCGATTCGAGGATCTCGGACGACGGCACCTCTATCAGGCGTCGCCGCGAGTGTTTGGTATGCGGCAGGCGTTTCACCACGTACGAAACCGTCGAGCGCATTCCCGTCTTCGTCATCAAAAAGGACGGCAATCGTGAACTCTTTGATATCAACAAACTTCGTGGCGGTATTATGAAGGCTTGTGAAAAGCGTCCCGTCAGTTACGAAAGCATCGATAATCTCGTGACCGAGATCGAAAAGACGGTTTACAACCTCGGCAGCAACGAGGTCTCCAGCGACAGGATCGGCGATGAGGTCATGAAGGGACTCAAAGAACTCGATCAAGTAGCCTACGTTCGCTTTGCATCCGTTTACAAAGAGTTTAAGGATATCGACACTTTCCTTGCCGAAATCGAAAGGATCCTCGGCAAGAAATGATCGAACGCAAGTACTCGGGACAACAGAAAGCCCTCAAAAAGGTGCTTCCGGAACTTTTTCCCGAAGTGGGATATTCCGAAATTTCCGCTTGCATTCGCCGTCGTGACGTAAAGGTCGACGGCGTACGCGTTTCTTTGGACTTCATCGTCCAAGACGATTCCCTCGTTACTATTTATCCCAAAAAGAAAAAGGAGATCCGCGTCATTTTCGAAGACGCCAATCTTCTTGCGTGCTATAAGCCTAAAGGCATCGTCAGCGAAGGGGACGTCTCGTTTGCGTCGTTGGTCGTCGCGGAGAAGGGGAACGTAAAGCTGATGCACCGCTTGGATACCAACACCGACGGCATTTTGCTTTTTGCCAAAAACGATCTCGCATACGAAGAATTGTTCAAAGCAATGAAGACGGGCGTGATCCGCAAGGAGTATTTTGCCGAAGTGTACGGCGTGCCGAACGTCAAGGGCGAAGTTTCGCTCGATTACTTTTACAAAAAGGATCCGGAACGTGCTCGAGCGCTTATTTCCGATACGCCCAAAGAAGGGTTTGTCCCCGTGCATCTTTCCTTTTCGGTAGTGGAACGCAGGCAGGATTCCGCTGTCCTTCTCGTAGTTATCCACAAAGGCAAGACCCATCAGATCCGCGCGATGCTTGCTCATTACGGATATTTTATCCTCGGTGACGGCAAGTACGGTTCGGACAAAGTCAACCGCATGCTTGGCGTGACCAAGACGCGCTTGACTGCGTGTGCGGTGGAGTTTCGATTACCGCCCGAGTCGCCGCTTTCTTACTTAAATTCCATTCGGATATCTCTTTGATTTTAAGTCGATTTTACGATTGCTTGTACTTATTTAAACGGTACAAGCAATTTTCTTTTTATCCCCGAATATACAATATTACTTTGACGAAATATGGGGGATCAGGTCGATGCTTGAAGGGATCGTTGCGCTTTTGTCCAATGCTTTTTGTTTGACCGGATACATCGAAAGAAACGGCGCTTTTCCGAAACCTTTATCACAAGAAGAGGAAAAGGCCTGCTTTATTTCCTTGGGGAGCGGAGACGAAAGCGCGCGGGAAAAGTTGATCTCGCACAACATGCGTTTGGTCGTCCACATCGCAAAAAAATACGTGGACGTTTTGGATCCGTCGGATATGGTCAGCATCGGCTCTATCGGGCTGTTGAAAGCGATCGACACTTTCAGATTCAACAAAGGTACGCAGTTTGCAACTTACGCCGCGCGCTGTATCGAAAACGAGATATTGATGGCTATCCGCGCCGGCAAAAAGCATCGCGTATGCGTTCCTTTATCTTCCTCGATCGGGATGGATAAGGACGGCAACGAGATCTGCCTTGCCGATACGCTCGAAGAGCCGGACGAGGACGTTGCCTTGAAGGTGGAAAGGGCGGATTGCGCTCGGCAGCTTCGAGCCGTTTTAAAAGAGGTTTTGGATCAAAGAGAGTACAGGATCATCCGCTATCGCTACGGATTGGACGGGGCGGACGTTTTGCCGCAGCGGGAGATCGCAAAAATGCTTGGGATCTCACGTTCGTACATTTCGAGGATCGAAAGTCGTGCGCTTGAAAAGGTAAAAGAGTACTTGATCGCAAACGATATCGACTTATAAAAAAAGCCCGTCTTGCGACGGGCGGTGTGAGTTAATCTATAAGCCGAGTTCTGTATTAAACGGTCATCTGTCTAGACGCGCAGTTACCTACGCGTTCAAGCGAACGTCGGATAGCGGCGGACCACCTTAGCCTATCCTCTCTTGCACCGAGTGGGGTTTACCTGGCAGACCGGTCACCCGGCCCCCGGTGAGCTCTTACCTCACCATTTCACCTATTGCCGCAAGCGGCTGTGTATTTCTGTGCACTTTCCTTGAAGTCGCCTTCACCGGTAATTAGCCGGCACTCTGTCCTGTGGTGCTCGGACTTTCCTCATCTTACGATGCGACCGTCTGGTTAACTCACGGCTAAAGTATAGCATCTTTCGGCGTTCGTTGCAATGATTATTTTATCCGCCTGCGGGAATAATCTTGTTATGATCTTTTTCCTAGCCAAAAAGCTGCTTAGACTTCTTGCGAAACTATCCTCCAAAAACAAGTACGAGTTTGCTTCCGATATGTCTGACGAAGACGCGGTCAGAAACATCGGTTATCTTGCGCATACTCTCCGAAAAACGACGAGGCAGGGCGCGGGCGTCCCCGTCTATCCGTTGAAGCTTGCGATCACGGAATGTCGTAAGGTCGTTTTGAAAAAGAGGAAGCTTGGGCGCAAAGTTTACGATTTTGAAGAGTGGATCGCCGATAATTTCAGGTTGCTTATCGGCTCGCTTAACGGCATTGATTTCAAAAAGTTTACGACCTTGCCGCACACAGACGGAGTGCCGCGGATCGTGGTTCTTGCCGACTTTATCGTCAAATACTCTCGCGGAAAGGTCACCCAAGGACGCATCCGTCGGGTGGTAGAAGCGTTTAACGCGGTAACGCCGCTTTGCTTTGCGGAGATCGCAGCGCTGAAGGACGCCGTCGCCTATCGTCTGCTTGCGGAGATATCCTTTTTTGCGGAGCGCTCACTTCGCTATTTTGCCTCATATCTGCGTGCGAAAAAACGTCGATTTTCTTTCCGCAACGGCAAGGTCGACAGTTATATGAGTTACTACGCAGAGCTTCATCCTCAAGTTGTTGTTTCGGGACTCACCGAAAGAGATTTTCAGGCGGCGACGCTCGGGTTCGACAATTTGCTTGCCGATAATCTTTTGTTGACGTCCGCGTACGTGAATTCCTTGCGCTCGCTCGGCGGAGAGATGGACGAGTGCTTCGTCGTTTCGCTTTCTACTACCGACGCGATCTACAAAAGAGAAGAGAGTTATCGACGAATGAGTTGCCAGGCAAAATACGATTATTTGATACAAACTTCCGTTTCCGCAGAGAAAAACGCCGTTTCGGACGAGACGTTGGCGCGCGCCGCGATCAAACTTGCCGAGTCGCTTTCCGTCCATTTCGGAGAGATCTTGTACTATTATCCGAAAGCGCTTAGAAAGTATATACGCACAAAGGAAGTCGCGCCTCTCCGCGACGAAAAAGGCAAGGTGCAGGGCGTATACTCCTTTTTCGTATTGTTCGTTTCGCTCGTCATTGCCGCGTTTCCCGCTTACTATCTGAGAAATATGTGGGCTTATTTGTCCGTTTTGCCGTTGTTTATCGCTATGTTGCATCCCGTCGAATACATGACAAAACGGTTGTATGCGATGCGTTTAAAGAAAAAACCGTTGCCGCAAATGGACTATGAAACGCTTCCCGACGAGTGCAGGACGGTGGTGACCGTCAGTCGCTTTATTTCAAGCAAAAAGGATGTCGACGCGGCTCTTTTTCAAGCGGAAACGCTTGCCATGCAGGAAAGAGACCCCGCCGTCCGATACGCGGTGCTTGCCGATCTTCCCGCATCGAAAGAAGAATGGGACGAAAGCGACCAAGCCTTGTTGGACTATATCCGAACGGTCAAAAAGAACGATCGAGTTTCGATCTTTTTACGTAAGCGTGTGAATAACGGCAAACTTTGGCGGGGATACGAGCGCAAGCGGGGCGCTATCTTGGACTTTTTGTCTGCGGTTAACGAAGGCGTCTATGACAAATTTTACGTCGTCGGGGAGACTGTAAAGGCAGAATTTGCGCTTCTTTTGGATGACGACAGCGAACTTTTGCCCGGAACCGTCCGTTCGGCGATCTTAGCGATGGCGCATCCGCTCAACGCAGAGTATGATTTGATGAGTTTCGGCGGCAGGATCAATCGCTATTCCGTCAAGACTCATTACGCAACGCGCTATTTGCGCGGGTGCGGTGTGGACGCTTACCCGTACTACTCCGATTTTTACGCCGACGCCTTTGACTCGGCGCTTTACTGCGGAAAAGCGATCGTCCGCATTCGTTCCTATATTGACAAGCTTGTTGACTTTTTCCCCGATGGGCGTATTCTCAGTCACGACGTCATCGAAGGGGCGGTCTTGCGTTCCACGTCGCTGAAACGATGCGTGTATGAGGACGCGCCGACGGCTTTCCCGGTCGATCATCGTCGAAGCGCCCGATGGGGGCGGGGAGACGTACAACTTTTGCCGTACGCCTTTTTCAATAAAGTAAAAAACAAAGAAGGTAAGAGGATACAGAACCCCATCGCCCCGATCTACAAGTTGATCATTTTTATCAACGGAATGACGGTTTTGCGTGATTTTATGACGGTTGTCGTACTGCTTTTATCGTACTTTTCCGGGACGTGGTTTTTGTTTTATTACGCGCTCTCCTGTCATTTGTTCATCAAGGCGTACGCCCTTGTCGCTTCGTTTGGGACGATGTTTTCAAAAGTAAGACTTTCACACGCTTTTCGCGGGATAACGTTCTCTTTGGAACTGCTTGCGGAAGAGATCGTTCTGCTACCTTTCCGCGCGGTCAGCGGAGCGTATCTGTTTGCGGTCACTTCTTTCAAAATGATCGTCAAAAGCAAGTCGCTTTTGGATTGGACTCCTTTTCGCAACACGCAAAAAGCGGGCGGGGCGGACGACGGAGCAAAGATACTCTTGCCCACCGTCCTTTTGTTGACGGCGTTTTGTTTGACGCTCGGAAACCTTTGGTTGACTCTTTACGTCGCGGCGTTCTTTTTGTATTGCTTTTACCTTCTGCTGTCAGGCAGAGAATTAAAAACGCGCCCGCTTGGTGAAAAGCAATCGCGGGAATTAAAAAATTACGCGGCAAAGATTTATCGGTATTTTGAAGAGAACAAAACGGAGGGACTCATCACCGACAATTTGCAGTTGTTTCCCTATCGGATGCGGTCGCCGATGACTTCGCCGACAAACCTCGGGTTTGCTTTGTTGGCGGAGGTATCTGCCGCCGAGATCGGTTTGATAGACAAAAGTCAAGCGCTTGAAAATTTGCGTATTCAACTTGACAAGATAGAAAAGTTGGAAACTTTTTGCGGGCATTTGTACAACTGGTATAACGTAAAAACGTTTGACGTGATGTCTCCCAAGGTCGTTTCGACGGTGGACAGCGCAAATTTTTCGTGCTGCGTTTGGGTGGTCGCTTCCTTTGCGAGAGAAGCGCGCGACTACGATCTCGAGGATCGTGCGAAAAAACTCTTTTTAAGGGCAGATTTTTCCGTCTTGTACGACAAGTCGGAAAAGTGTCTTGCCATCATTGCAAAGACCGAGGAGAACGCTTTGTGCGGTAGGTACGATCTGCTTGCTTCTGAATCACGCCTTGCTTACTATCTTGCCATTATGGGCGGGGTCGATCCGGAGTGTTATTTCGCGCTTGGCAGGGATTGCACTTCACGCTTCGGCAACACGATCTTGTCCTGGAGCGGCACGGCGTTTGAGTACATGCTTCCGCGTATATTTTTGCGTGGCCCGTTGGGCAGTTTGATCGCGGAGCAGGAAGCGCGTTCCGCTAAGGTTCAGATCTCGGATAAGACGCAGGGCGTTTTCGGTAGGTCGGAATGCGGATACTACGCTTTCAACGACGCCACGGCTTTTATGTACAAAGCCGTCGGGTGCGGCGCTCTTGCTTTATCGGGAGAGTGCTCTGACGTCGTCGCGCCGTACGCAAGCTTTTTGTATTTATCGTGCTTTCCAAAACTTTGTTTGCAAAATCTTCGTCTGCTTGCGTTGAAGGGCGCGGAGGGGGAATACGGGTTTTTCGAAGCCGTGGACTTCGAGCATAACGGCGACGTGGTAAAAAGCTATATGACGCACCATCAGGGAATGAGTTTGGCAGCCATAACCAATCTGTTGTGCGGCGACAAGATCGCGCGTTTGTTTTCCGATACGCCCGAGATCGCTTCGGTCAGACTTTTGCTGACGGAAGAAAACGTTTATTTAAAAAATCCCCGTTACGTCCCCAATTGCTCCGGGGCGTCGACGCGTCGTATCGAAGAGGTTTGCGCCAAAGTCAAAGCCATCCCGGATGCTCTTGTCGCGGGCGACGGAGAATACCAAGCGGTATATGATGCTCTTGGCAGAAGCAGGGCTTCGCTTGGGGCGTTCGACTTGACAAAATCCCTTGATCATCAGCCCGAGTACGGCGGCGTTTTCGTGGAGATCAAGGAGGGGGAAAACCTCTTTTCGCCCGCGTATTATCCCAAAGGATCAAAAGAGTGCTACGCTCTTTTTAAGGAAGATGGTGTCAGGTACGTCGATCCGGCTTTTCATTCGTCGATGGAGGTCGGTTTGCTTTACGGATACAAAGGGGAACTCAGAAAGATCGTTTTGGAAAATCCTACCGACGAGGAAAAAACGTTCACCGTCTCCGCTTACGCGGATATGTCGCTCAACACGAAGGACGCTTACGACTCGCATCCCGCTTTTTCGGATATGTTCGTGACTGCGGAATACGACGAAAACGCGCAAACGGAATATCTTTTTCGTAACAGCCTTGAGTGTAAAACAGTCTTTGCCGCATCCCTTTCCGTAAAAGGGTTGACAGACGTAAAAGCAAATTGTAATTCTTACAACGTGATCGGACGCAAAGGGGAAATCTCGGACTATGCGCTCGGTACGGAACGTGACGTTGCGCCGCGCTTCGGCGACGTGTTGTATCCGTGTTTTGCGTTTTCGGGCAAGGTGGTCGTACCGTCGCAGGAAAAAGCGGAAGTATATTTTTGTTTGCTTGCCGACCGCGATCTTGCGCTCCTCAAAGAACGCAATCGAAAGGTGGATCTCGCATACCGCTCCGGGGCTATTGAATTGTTGGGACGGACGCGTGAAAAAGAAACGCCGTTTCTTTCTTTGTCGTTGGCGTTGACGGGTCGGTTGCTTTTTGAACGCACGTCGCAAAGCGTACTTGCCGCGCGTCGCGCCTATAAAAGTGAGTTTGAAGCCATCGGGATCGCTCCTTCGGAAGATCTGTTGTACTTTGATTGCGGAGAGGATAATGACAGACAAAAACTCTTTGCCGTGATCGAAGCGCTGAAGTCCATCCGCCAAAAAGGGATCGATCATAAATTGCTCGTCGTTTGTGACAACGTCGCGGGGGCGGGGATGGACGCCGTAAGCGCTCTGAAAAAAGACGTTGAGCGTATCGATGATCGCGTGATCGTTCTTGAAAAGGAGCGCGGCGCATTTTTCAGGAGCGGAGCGAAACTGGTTCTTTCCCGTCCTTTTGACGAGTGCTTGGATTTTCCCGATAACGATCGTTATCTTTTGCCTGAAGAAGGGGGTGAAAAAGAGATTTTGCTTCCCTCGGGCGAGGGTGGCTTTACGCAAGCCGGGTATTTGGTCAAACCTTTCGGGAACTACACTTTGTTGCCGTATGCTAACGTCGTCGGCGGCGTTGATGGAGGTTTTGTCGTCACAGAAAGCGGCGGTGGGTTCACCTTTGGTGAAAACTCTCGAGAGGATAAGTTGACCGTCTGGACGGGGGACGCCGTCAAAGACGCGCCTACCGAAGCGGTCGTCCTTTCGGTGGGGAAAAAGCGGTTTTTGTTAAACGGCAACCATTGCGAACATCAAATCGGAGCGTCGGTCTTTTTTCATCGTCTTTTCGGGGTCGGGGTGCGACTTTCCGTCTCTGCTTTCGATAACGGACGAAGCAAGCTTTACGAAGTGCTTTTTACGGGGGATCTGCCTATCGGCGTAAAATTATCTCTGACGTTGATCCCGGCGCTCGGGTGGCGTTTCTCTGAAAAGATCCTCGTCGTGCCGAATGAGATCGGCTACGAACTCACAAACGTTGAAACCGGCAAGACCGCTTACGTTTATTCCATCGACGGGACCTTGAATTCCTTTCTTCCGAAAACAAAATGCGGCGGGATCGAGTTTGCTTTTTCGGGACCCGTCCGAAAGGGAGCGTATCGTTTCATTTTGTCTTCGATGAAACCTCGTGCGATCGGGGAAAAGGAACTTGCTACCTCCAAGGCGCAGACCCTTGCTTCTTGCTTTTCAAACGCCGTCACGGTCAAAACGTCGGATCGGTTTTTGGACGTCCTAAACAATTTTTCCTTGCCGTATCAAGCCGTCAGCGCCAGATTGAACGCAAAAACGGGGTTTTATCAATGCAGCGGCGCCTACGGGTTCCGCGATCAACTCCAAGATACGTTGGCGCTTCTTCTCAGCGAGCCCGCGCGCGTAAAACAAATGATATTGCTCGCCGCGGCGCATCAATACGAAGAAGGGGACGTCCAACATTGGTGGCACCCGCCCAAAATGGGAGTGCGTACCCGCATTTCGGATGATCGACTTTGGCTTGTTTATTTGATCGAGCGATACGTGGAAACGACGGGGGATAAGACCATCCTCGACCAAAGCGCGCCGTTTCTTTCTTCGCCGATTTTAAAGGAAGGGGAAAACAGCCGTTACGAGATACCGCGCGATGGAGAAGTCGCCACGCTCCGCGAGCACGCTTATCGCGCGATACGTATCACTTTGCAATACGGCGAACACGGTTTACTCAAGATGGGGACGGGGGATTGGAACGACGGCTTGGATCGCGTTGGCGTCAAAGGGCGTGGCGAAAGCGTTTGGCTGACGATGTTTGCGTATAAGGTCATCCGCGACGGGCTGGACTTTTTTAAGGACGACGTGCGAGCGGAATTGATCAGACAATGCAAAAAGATTTCCGCCGCGTTATTGCCGCTTTTTAAGGAAGGGCGTTATCCGCTTGCCTTCGCCGACGACGGGACGTGGCTCGGCTATTCGGGAGGGACGGCGTGTACTCTTGCTTTGAACCCGCAAACGTGGGCGGTTTTGTCGGGAGCGGTGCCTCTTGAAAACGCAAAGCGGGCGCTCAAAACGGCAAAAGAGCTTGCGGACAACGGCGTTGGCATCGTAAAACTCTCTTCGCCACCCTTTGACAAACGTTCCGATTACGGTTACGTTGCGGCGTACCCAAAAGGCGTCAGAGAAAACGGCGGACAGTACACGCATGCGGCGGTGTGGTATTTCAAAGCCCTTTTGGAAGCGGGAGAACGGGAGGAAGCGTATCGCGTGCTTTGCGCGCTGAATCCGATCAAGCGATGCAAGGAGGAATCGGATGCCAAACGATATATGGCGGAGCCTTACGTCCTTGCAGGCGACGTTTACGGCGCGGAACCGTACTTCGGGCGTGCGGGATGGACTTGGTACACGGGGAGCGCGGCTTGGCTGAAATACGTTTTGACCGAAGACTTTTTCGGCGTAAAAAAGCGAGGCGACAAAGTATATGTCAAACCGAATTTTCCGTCAGTCTTTGATTCTTTGAGCGCGGAGATCAAGCTTGCGGGGTGCAAGATCACGGTCGAGTATAAGCGACAAAAAGACGTTGGACTTTATCTTGACGGAAAACGCGTCGACTATGTTGATCTGCGAGAAGGAAGCGGTGAAATAAAGGTTATTTGCGCTTTTGATTGATTTCCTTGTAATGCGGCGTGATTTGTGGTATTATTTTCGTATGGATCTTTTTGATTTTAACGAAAACGCAAATAACGTCAAACCGCTTGCGGAAAGAATGCGTCCGCGTTCTTTAAGCGAGTTTATCGGTCAAAAACACATCGTCGGGGAAGGGACGCTTCTTCGTCGCGCCATTGCGGCTGATCGACTCGGCAGCTGCATTTTTTACGGCGTACCGGGCTCTGGTAAGACCAGCCTTGCCAATATCATTGCCGAGACGACTAAATCGCATTTTGAAAAACTCAACGCCGTGTCAAGCGGCGTAGCCGACGCAAAAAAAGTCATTGACGAAGCGCGCTCCCGCCTTAAAATGTACGGTACCAAGACTTATCTTTTGTTGGATGAGTGTCATCGCTGGAATAAAGCGCAGTCCGATTGTATGCTTTCCGCCATTGAGGAAGGCGTGATCACCTTTATCGGTTCCACGACGGAAAATCCTTTTATTTCAATGACCAAGGCGATCGTTTCACGGTGCAGGCTTTTTGAATTCAAACCGCTTTCTTCCGAGGAGATCGTCGGCGCTCTTCGCGCTTCGCTTACTGATGAGCGTGGGCTCAAATCGTACAACGTCCGTTGCGAAGACGACGTACTGGCGCATTTTGCGTATGCTTCGGACGGGGATCTCCGTATCGCTTACAACAGTTTGGAACTCGCAGTCATCACCACGCCGCCGGACAAAGACGGAGTGATCACCATCACCAAAGATATCGCCTCGCAATCGGTGCAAAAGAAGTACCTTTCCATTGATGAAAGCACCTATTACGATATGATCTCCGCTTTTTGCAAATCGTTACGAGGCAGCGACAGCGACGCCGCCGTTTATTGGATGGAACGTTTGATCTCCTCGGGGTGCGATCCGATGCTGATTTGTCGCCGTTTGGTCGTGCATTCCGCGGAGGACGTCGGTATGGCGGATCCTTACGCGCTTACGATCGCGGTCTCCGCTATGACGGCGATGCAAAACATCGGTCTGCCCGAAGGACGAATCCCTCTTACCGAAGCAATTTTGTACGTTTGCGAAGCCTCCAAAAGCAACTCCGTCGTCGGCGCGTTGTATTCGGCGCACGACGCGGTGGAAAAGACCTACGGCGACATCGTCCCCACCCATTTGAAGGACGCCAACTACAAGCAGGAAAAGATCGAGGGATACAAATACCCGCATTCCTACGGCGGGTGGGTGGAACAACAGTATTTGCCCGACGCCATCAAGGACGAGACCTTCTATCATCCCTCGCAAAACGGGTTTGAAAAGACGCTCGTTCGCGCCAAAGTCATTCGCCGCAACAAGGGTTAATTCGTTTGATTTTTTCCTTTGTCGTATGATATAGTTTTCGTATGAGGATTTTGTGTTTGGACATCGGCGACGTCCGCATCGGCGTTGCGATCAGCGACCCTTTGGGGATCAGCACCAACGGCATCGAGACGCATCTTTCCCGCGGGGCGGAAGCGGATGCTGCGTATTTTGCGGAAATGGCGTCTTCCCGCGGCGCGGAAAAGATCCTTTTGGGGCTTCCTTTGAATATGGACGGCACCGAAGGTGACAGGGCGCAAAAAGTGCGTGATTTCGGGGCGTTGCTTTCCGAAAAGTCGGGGCTTCCCGTCGAGTACGAGGATGAACGCCTGACCACTGTCGAGGCGGAAGAAATGCTGATCGAAGCGGGGCTCACCAGGCAGGAACGCAAAAAAGTAATAGACAAAGTCGCGGCGGAGATCATCCTTCGCAGTTACTTGAACAAATAGAGAGGTTGAATATGGTTGAAAACGAAGAAAAAGATATGATCACGTTGACGGACGAGGACGGCAATCAAGTCGAGTGCGAGTTTTTGGACACCGTTGAGATGAACGACAAGCTTTACTGCGTCGTCGAACCCATCGTCGGCAGCGAGGACTACGAGGAAGGTAGCTGTTATATCTTCAACATCAAGGAAAACGACGACGGCACGGTGGACCTCACCCCCATCGAGGATGAAAACGAACTCAACGCCGTTTTTGAAAAGTTCCTTGAAAACAACGCGGGCGACTGCTCGGGCGATTGCGCGGGTTGCTCCGGTTGCGAGGATAAAAAGTAATTATAAATTATTATTGAAAAATCGTTGCCAAACGGTTTTTACTTATGATAATATAAAAAAGCTAAAAAAGCACCGTGGCCGAGGCCGTACTGTTGCTCGTTTGAGTTGTGGCGGTCAAAGAAGTTGCGGGAAGAAAAAACAGGAGGATTTTTTGTTATGTCAGTTATCACCATGAAACAGCTTTTGGAAGCCGGCGTCCATTTCGGTCACCGTACCTGCCACTGGAACCCCAAGATGAGCAAGTATATTTATACTGCTCGTAACGGTGTGCACATCATCGACCTTGAAAAGACCGTCGTCGAGATCGAAAAGGCGTATGCCTTCGTTCGTGACCAAGTCAAGATGGGCAAGACCGTGCTCTTCGTCGGTACCAAGAAGCAGGCTCAGGATGCGATCAAGGAAGAGGCGGAGCGTTGCTCGATGTACTTCATCAACCAAAGATGGCTCGGCGGCACCCTCACCAACTTCAAGACCATTCGCACCCGTATCGATCGTTTGAACAAACTCAATCAGATGGAGCAGCTCGGCGAGTTCGATCTTCTTCCCAAAAAGGAAGTCGGTCTTCTTTTGAAGGAGCGCGATCTTTTGGAGAAGAACCTCGGCGGCATCAAGTATATGCGCCAACTTCCCGATCTTTTGTTCGTCGTCGACGTGGACAAGGAACACCTTGCCGTTGACGAGGCAAACAAACTGGGCATCCCCGTGGTCGCTCTCGTCGATACCAAGTGTAACCCCGACAACGTGACCTGCGTCATCCCGGGCAACGACGACGCCATCCGTGCCGTCAAGCTCATCGCTTCCACTATCGCAAACGCGGTCATCGAGGCGAAGGAAGGCGTGGAGTTCAGCGTGTCCGATGAGGACGAAGTCGTGGAAGATGCGGCTGAAGAAGCCGTTGAAAGCGCAAGCGAGGAGGCTCCCGTCGAGGCTCCCGCAGACGCGGAATAATCGGAGGT
>DMCI01000096.1 GCA_003445835.1 Clostridiales bacterium | reverse complement strand
GCGTTTGACAAACATAAAAAAACGGCTGCTTTTCAACAACCGATTTTTAACATCATTCCGCCTTTGCCAAAAGACTTTCCAACGTGACGATCTTGACCACCGTGACCAAAACGTCCGTCGCCTTTTTGAGATCCTCAACGGAAGGATACGTCGGCGCGATACGAAGATAGGAGTCGGAGTCGTCAAAATGCAACGGATGCGAAGCGCCTGCCGGCGTGATGGTAAGCCCCGCTTTTTTGCAAAGCGTCCAGATGGCTTTTGCCGTGCCGTTCATACACTTCAAACAAATGAAGTAACCGCCTTTGGGAGTGTTCCAGGTGACGGTATCGCTGTCGCCGAACGCTTTGTCGAACGCGTCCAAAACGATGTCGAATTTGGGACGGATCAAAGCCGCTTGCGCGTGCATGATCTCCTTAACGTGTTCCGCAGATTGCAAATACAGAAAGTGCGCGTACTGCCAAACCTTGTTGAAACCGATGGTCTTCCACCCCATCTTTTCCTTGATGGACGCCATATTCTTGGGAGAAGCCGCGATCATTGCGACGCCGCTGCCCGCAAGGGTGATCTTGGATGTGGAAGAGAACATATAAATACGGTCTTCCGTGCCGAACTCTTTTGCGATGCGGAAGATATTTGCGAGTTTGGGCGCGTCCTCGGTAAGAACGTGCACGAAATAAGAGTTGTCGTAATAGATCCTAAAATCGGCGGCGGCAGTCTTCATCGTAGCCAAACGACGTACGACCTCTTCCGAGTAAACGATCCCGCCCGGATTGGAGAAGCGCGGCACGCACCAAATACCCTTGATAAAGGGGTCGGTAGCGACCAAACTTTCCACGACGTTCATATCGGGGCCGTCTTCGTTCATCGGGACGGAAATCATCTCGATACCGAGTTTTTCACAGATGTTGAAATGCCTATCGTATCCGGGAACGGGACAAATAAACTTGACTTTGCCGGACAAACGCACCCAAGGCGTGGAGCCCAACACGCCGGTCAACATCGCGTCCGAGATCATATCGTACATCAAGTTCAGCGAGCTGTTGCCGCCCACGAAAACGTACTCTTCGGGGATGTCAAACAGTTCCGCAAACAACTTTTTCATCTCGGGAATGCCATCCAAAAGCCCGTAGTTTCTGTAATCGGGGCCCTTGGGAAATTTGGTATCTTTGTTCAGTACGGAGAAAAGCGGAGCGGCAAGATCAAGTTGCTCGGACGCCGGCTTGCCCCTGGACATATCCAAGGAAAGCTTCTCCTTCAAAAAGGAATTGTACCTCTTTTTCTCCGAAGAAAGGTTGCTTTTGAGTTCTTCTTTAGTCAGTGATTCGTATTTCATAAGAACCTCCGATTAGACATTATAATCGTTTTCTTCCGTCTTGTCACGCACAATTATGCGAATAGGCGTTCCGGAAAAATCAAAAGACTCTCTGAGCCCGTTTTCCAAGTAACGCAAATAGGAAAAGTGCATCAAAGAAGAATCGTTGGTAAACACGACGAAAGCGGGCGGACAAACGCTTGCCTGCGTGGCAAAAAAGATCTTAAGCCTGCGTCCGTTCTTTGTGGGCGGTTCGTTCATCGCAACGAGGTTCATGACGACGTCGTTGACGATACCCGTCGTGATACGACGTTTTGCGTTTTCACATACGCGTTTTGCTTCGTCAAGAAGCTTATCCACTCTTTTGCCCGTAAGCGCGGAAACGTAGGCGGGGACGAAGTAATCCATAAACTTCAACTTTTCTTTGAGGTCTTTATTGAACTTTTCAACCGTGTGGGTATCTTTTTCGATCTTGTCCCACTTGTTCATCACGACGATGCTCGCCTTACCCTCTTCGTGCACTTTGCCGGCGATACGGACGTCCTGCTCGGTCAAACCTTCTTCGGCGTCAACGACGATCAAAACGACGTCCGCCCTTTTGATCGCGCCGAAAGCGCGAAGAACGCTGTAGTACTCGACGTCCTCTTCCACGCTGCGTTTGCGACGGATCCCCGCGGTATCGATCAAAGTATACTTCTCACCGTTGTGTTCAAAAGGAGAGTCGATCGCGTCACGCGTGGTACCCGCAACGTCGCTGACGATGGTCCTTTTGGTACCCAGTATCTTGTTGACGAGGGAACTCTTTCCCGCATTGGGCTTGCCGACGACGGCAATTTTGATCGAGTCGTCCTCGCCCTCTTCTTCCACTTTTTTGAGATGCTTGCAGGCTTCTTCCAAAATATCGCCGATGCCGATATTGTGTTCCGCCGAAAGCACGAAGGGATCCCCAAGCCCCAACTCGTAAAACTCGTAAGCGGTTTCAAAGGGATTGTCCAACTTGTTGACGGCAAGTACGACGGGCTTACGGCTTTGACGGAGCATTTCCGCAATATCAAAGTCGTCGGGAAGCAAACCGCCCTTTCCGTCCACGACGAAGATGATGCAATCCGCGATCTCTATCGCCGTTTCCGCCTGTGTACGGATATGCTTCCACATCATATCTTCGCTTTTGTACTCGATGCCGCCGGTGTCGATGACCGTAAAGTTATAGCCGCACCAAGAGGCGTCGGCATAGATGCGGTCGCGCGTTACGCCCGGCGTATTGTGGGAGATACTGATCCGCTTTCCCACGATTTTGTTGAATAGAGTGGATTTCCCCACGTTGGGTCTACCCACGATCGCAAGTAATGGTTTGCTCATTGTTCACCGCCTAAAATTCTTATAAATCCGTCGCCGCCGTCGGCTACGTGAGCGCGCACGCCAAGCGTTTGTTCCAACTGACAAAGGGTGACTTCATCCAAGAAAACGCCGCTGAACTCACGAAGCATCGTACGGGGGATGATGATGTCCTTTTTGAGTTTGCCTTTGTACTGTTTGATGATATCGCCGCCCGTCACAAGTCCCGATACCGTCACCGTTTCACCGAAGAAGTCGTTGCGAACGGGACAAACGTCGATCTTGACGTCGTATTTGGATTCCAGTTCCCTCGCGTATTTTTCAAGCAACGGCGCAAAAGACATCCCCGTGATCGCGCTGTATTCTCCTTTGGGAACGACGCCCTCTTTCAAAGCGTACTCCGCGCAATCGAAAAAATCCGCGACCAAACCGACGCCGTTTTCGATCTGCTCAAACTCGCCGTACGACTCGTAGGGCGGCAATTCCACCCCGCCGATCAAATACATTTCGTCCGAACAAAACGCAAAAGGCTCGCCGTTTTTCTTTTTCATTTCGTCGTTGAAAGCTTCCACCATCTTGATCGTACGACGGGCGTTTTCCGGCGAAATCGGAGAAAGTTTTGTCAACCCCTCTCTATGCTTGGTTAAACCGACAGGCACCACGGCGACCGTCTTCACGGCAGGATATAATTTGGCAAGTTCCGTGATGGTCAGGCGCAGTTCTTCCCCGTCGTTGATCCCTTCCATCATCACCACTTGGGTGTGCATTGTAATATGCGCCGCCGCCAACTCTTTCAAAACCTTGAAAAGATCTCCGCTTTTGGGGTTCTTGCATATTTTCC
Source organism: Clostridiales bacterium (assembly GCA_003445835.1). Classification (GTDB taxonomy): domain Bacteria; phylum Bacillota; class Clostridia; order Christensenellales; family CAG-1252; genus CAG-1252. The sequence continues at coordinate 8,140 of DMCI01000096.1, read as the reverse complement.
GCTTGAGTTCGGGCGTGAAGCAATGTACCGAGATATACAAAGGCGAAAGGGAAAGCCTTTTGATACGGTCAAGGTCTTCTTCCGTCAAATTGGAAAGAGTGACGTAACTGCCCATTGCAAAGCTCATACGATAGTCGTCGTCTTTGACGTAAAGGGTCTTGCGCATCCCTTTGGGCAATTGACGCACGAAACAAAACATGCAATCGTTTTTGCAAGGGATGATGTAATCGGATTGATTCATCTCAATGCCGAGAGGCTCGTCCGCATCTTTTTCTATCTCAAAAGACAGTTTCTCCCCGTTTCTCAGCACGGTGAGGGCTACGCGTTCGTCCACTTCGTAAAAAGCAAGATCGGCGTCGTCCACGAAAGGATATCCGCCGATGGAAAGGATCTCATCCCCCGGCAAAATTCCCGCTTTTTTTGCGACGCTCCCTCGCAAAACCTTTTTCACAATGCGCGCCTGTCTATCCATAAACATAAAGATAGTATAAAAAAAAGCAAAAGTCAATTAAATCGACGCCCATTCCCACAAACAAAAAAAAGAATGAAACGGCGCAAAACGCGCATCCTATCGGTATGTATTTGGGAGAACTCTCTCTTTTGGTGGCTGCTGCCGTCGTAATGACCGGACTTGCCAAAGGGATCACGTCAAGACTCAAACTGAACGACTTTGCTGCAAGTTTTTTGATCTTCGTGATCGTCCTGTTGAACGTACGCGGTGGGATCAAGATCGGCAAGTTTTCGCTTGCGCTCGGCGGCGTGTTGTCCGTCGCGGCAAGCGTTTATATCCTGATCCGCAGAAGTGAAAAGGCAAGCGACGTACTTTTTGCCGTGATATCAATGCTTGGCAACGCCGGTCTGGTCTTTGCTTACACCCTGCATTTTTTGGAAGATGCGCCCCTTGATCCAAAAGCGCTATCCGCCCTGCTTTCCGTCCTTTCGGGTCTGTGGTGCGCTTTTGCCGCAAGACGCACTTTCGCTTCCTGCCTGTTTGCCGCCGTAACGGGCGGGTTTATCGGATCGACGTTGTATTTGATTTTCTTCCGAATGAGCGGAAATATAGGAGGAAGTTACTCTTTTTCAACGATGTGGCTCAGCGCGATCTTCGGACTGACCATCCAGTATCTTTTGACCGTGATGATGCGCGCAGTAAAAAGTCCGCGAGCCAACGCGTATTTCGAAGCGGGTAAAATGATGGATGAAGAGGATAAAAAGCAAAAAGAGTGATCACTCCGCGTAATCCGTTTCGACGGGCGCTTCGATCATCAAAAGATCGTACATCAAACGCTCGGGCGCAAGAGAACGCTCTTTCAGATAGTAGCCCTGCTCCCTGTCGATCATCTCGTTGCGGCGATCGGTATCGATCAAAAGTTCCTCGACGGCGGCGTAAGTTTCCTGCGGGGTCTTGGCGGGCGTGACCAACGCGCCGCTGACCAAATAGCGATAGACGTCGTGTTCCAAAACCGTGATGCCGTCCAACAAAACTACCGGGATCTTGTTGACGAACGCCGAGAACACAAAGTGCGTATCTGGTAGGGATACGATCACGTCTGCCGCCGCAAAGATCAAAGAGTACTCAAGTTCCTCTTTGAAAAGCACTTCAATATCGTGCTCTTCCGCGATTTTTTTGTAATAGCGCCTAATGGAATGATTGTCGTAAGTCAGAATCAAAAGCGCGTATTTTCCGCCGACGGACAACAATTCTTTGACTTTATCTTTGATGGTGGCGGTGCAATATTCCCCGCCGTTCACCACGATCAAGGGAAGATCGCCCGTCAGTCCCAAAAGCTTCCTCGCTTCCAAGCGGGAATGGGTGGGACGTTGATCCTCCGAAAACGGCATGCCCGAGATCAAAATGCGATCACGATCCACACCGTAACGCATCAAACCGTCCTTCAAAACTTCGTTTTCGACCAAATAGAGGTCAACGTCGGGACGGACGTACTCACCGGACAGAGCAAAATCCGAGATCACGGCAACGACTTTTACATTGCTCCCCGTGATTTTTTTTGCCAAAAGGGTCATTTTTAAGGAATAACGATTGGTGGCGACCACCACGATGGGACGGAACCGGTTGAGGATATTGACCAATCTGCCGACACCCGCGCCTCTGCGTTCGGAAAAATTTGACTTATGCTCCTTGCCCGAAGCAAGATTTTCCCTATCCTCTTTGATACGGGTGGTTTCCTTCTTATCCTTGAATTTGCTGAACCAACTTACGAAAAACCGCGCGTTTTTGGCGTAAAAACGAGAAGACTTCACTCTCCAAAAACGATGGATCGGATTGGTATACCCGATATCGTCCACCGTGATGACGTCGCACTCCGGGAAGGCGGAACCGATCGCGCTTTCCAGCGCGTCGCAAATAAGCGTCCCTTGTTGCTTATCGTAAAGTATAATGAGATGTTTGTTCCAACGAATACTCACTCTTTTCTCCTTCTCAGGATATCGCCCTCCGAAGCGACGACTTCGGTCGGGATCTTCAACATTTCCTGCACGCGCAAGGCGTCCTCTATCTTTTCCCCTTCCGCATTGACGATCTCACGAACGGGGATGACCGTCACATCGCGCCCGGGAGACATCAATTCCAACGTATCGCCGACGCGAAAACGATTCCTTTGCTCTATTATAACACACCTTTCGGTAAAATCATATCCCAAAACTTTGGCAATAAAATCCGCGCCGCCTTCCGAACGGGAATCGTCGTAGGCGATCGTGTCCGGTCCGCCCTTCCCTCCCTTCATAAACCCTGCGGTAAAACCGCGGTTGGAACAAAGGGAAAGTTCCTCCTCCCACTCGGGACGACAGACGTAATCGTCAGGGGCTTTTGACGCCGCGTCAAGCGCGCGACGATAGGCGTCCGTCACCGACGCAACGTAGTACGCCGTTTTCATTCTGCCTTCTATCTTAAAGGACGTCACGCCCGCTTTTACCAGTTCGCCCAAAAAGTCGATGGTCTTGAGATCGTGACTGTTCATAATATACGCGCCGCGTTCGTCTTCTTCGATCGGGAATTCACGCGCGTCGCGGCTTTTTTCGTGAATGACGTAATTCCAACGGCAAGCCTGTACGCATTCTCCTTTGTAATTATCTCTGCCCGAAAGATAGTTGCTCAAAAGGCACCTGCCGCTGTAGCTGATGCACATTGCGCCATGCGCAAAACACTCTATCTCAACGGACGGGTCCAAAGCGTCGCGGATAGCTTTGATCCTATCGATAGACAACTCGCGCGCGAGAACGATCCTCTTGACTCCCATATCCGCCCAAAAAGCGGCGGCGTAAGAATTGAGCGTATTTGCTTGTGTGGAAAGGTGCAGTTCCAAAGACGGAGCGACTTTTTTGGCAAAAGCGATCACGCCCGGGTCGCTGACGATGATGCCGTCCGCGCCTGCAACTGCCAACGAGTTCAAATGCTCCCGCAAAGCGGGAAAGTCCTCGTCGTACGAAAAAACGTTTACCGTGACGTACCCTTTTTTGCCGATCGAATGCAGATACGAAAAAGCTTCCTTGATCTCCTCTTCGGAAAAATTACCGGCATAGGCGCGAAGCCCGAATTGCTTGCCGGCAAAATAGACCGCATCCGCCCCAAAGTGACAAGCGACCTTCAATTTTTCAAGATTTCCCGCAGGAGAAAGGAGTTCCGTTTTCATTATTTTTCCACGACGATGGGGACGATCATCGGCGAAGACTGAGTGCTGGTGTAGATCATTCTTCTGACCGTGCGACGGATCGCGCTCTTAACGGCGTCACGATTGTCGCGGTTGATGTATTTGATATTTTTCACGGCGGCAAGCACCTGCTTTTTCATTTCGGCAAGGTCTTCTTCCGAAAGCGCCGCCATACCGCGGGTGATGATCTCGGGCGCAGAGGTTTTGCCGTCCTCCACGCTGAGATTCAAAAGCACGATGATAAAACCGTCTGCGGAAAGCTGGCGCCTATCCTTGATGACGGGTTCCAAGTCGCCGACGGCGTCGCCGTCTACGTAAGAATTGCCCGCCTTGATGTTTTCAAGCTTTTTCAAGCCGTCCCTTGCTACTTCCACACTCCAGCCGAGTTCGGGCAAAAGGATATTCTCTTTGGGGATACCCATCGACTGCGCGATGCCTGCGTGGATCTTCAAATGACGGAATTCACCGTGTACGGGAATAAAGAATTTGGGATTGATCAAAGAGAGCATCATCTTGAGCTCTTCTTGATGGGCGTGACCCGACGTATGCACGTCCTCGATCGCGGAATAGATGACCTCCGCGCCAAGGCGGTACAAACTGTTGATCACGTTGTAAATGCTCTTCTCGTTGCCGGGGATCGCACTTGCGGAGATGATAACGGTATCTTTGATACCGACGGTGATGGACGGGTGTTCCCCCGTAGCCATACGGGAAAGAGCGCTTACCCTCTCCCCCTGCGAACCGGTGCAAATGATGCAAAGCTTCTCGGGCGGGATCTTTTTCATCATACTTTCGTTGACGATAAGATTGTCGTCGTAGTGCAAAAGCTTCAAAGTTTTACCGAGTTCCACAACGTTGATCACGCTTCTGCCGCTGAGCACCACTTTGCGATTGTTGGCGGCGGAAATATCGAGGATCTGCTGGATACGGTGCAAATTGGACGCAAAGGTCGCCACGATGATACGCCTGCCCGAATGCGCGGCAAAGATACGGGAGATGCTCTCCCCTACCTTTCTTTCGCTGATGGTATGCCCGGGACGCTCCGCATTGGTGGAATCCGAAAGCATCAACTTGACGCCCTTCTTCCCCAATTCCGCAAGCGCAGCGAAATCCATTTTTTCGTTGTCGATGGGGGTGTGGTCGATCTTAAAATCACCGGTATGGAAAATGACACCCTGCGGCGTGTCGATCGCGATGGCAAGCGCGCCCGCGATGGAATGGCATACCTTGTAAAACTTGACTTTAAAACAATCGATGCCGATCTCGCTGCCCGAAGCCACCGTTTTCATCTTGGCGTTGATGCCGAATTCGTCCAACTTGCCGCGGATCAAACCGAGAGTCAACGTACTGCCGTAGATGGTCGGGTTGCCGATGACCTGCAAAAGATAAGGGATCGCGCCGATATGGTCTTCGTGACCGTGCGTGCAAATGATCGCCTTGACCTTTTCTTTATTCTCCACTAAATACGAAAAATCGGGGATCACGACGTCCACGCCGAGCATCTCTTCCGAAGGGAAGGTAAGCCCCGCGTCGATGACGATCATGCTGTCGCCGTATTCAATGACGGTCATATTCTTACCGATCTCGCCGACGCCGCCCAAAAATCCTATTTTCAATTTTTTGCCGCCGCCCTTTTGCGGGTGGGGCTTTTTGCCTTTTTCTTTTTTCGTAACGACTTTAGTCGTTTCTTTCTTTGCGTTTTCGTTTTCTTTTTTAGCCATACTACTCCGTTATATTCGTAAATCGCAATTCAGACGCGATATTTTTTTCTAATTATAAACTAGTTTATTACCGCAGTCAAGTTCTGCGGCAAGCTTCCCGCGCGAAAAAGCGCGAAAATGCCGCTTGAATAATACCCGGCGGGAAAAGCCATACTACGAGCAAAGGAGAAAACTATGCAAGCTGTAATTATGGCAGGAGGGAAAGGTACAAGACTTGCACCTCTGACCGATCACGCACCCAAACCGATGATGCCCATTTTGGATAAGCCGATCCTCGCTTACGTCATCGAACTTTTGAAAAAACACGGCGTCACCGATATTTCCGTCACCCTCGGATATATGGCAAATCAGATCATCGAAGCGTTCGGCGACGGCAAAGAGCTCGGCGTCCGTCTGCGCTACTCGGTGGAAAAGGAGCCATTGGGCACGGCGGGAAGCGTCAAAAACGCAGCGAGAGGGTTTGAGGAGGATTTCCTCGTTATCTCGGGCGACGCCTACACCGATTTCGATCTGACCGACCTGATTGAATTTCACAAAAGCCACGGCAAACTTGCCACCATCGCGGCGACTAAGGTGGAAAACCCTTCGGAATACGGCGTAATGCTTTTAAACTCCGCGGGAAAGGTGCGCGCCTTTTTCGAGAAGCCGCAAGCGCCCGTCGGCAATATCGTTTCCACCGGAATCTACGTTTTCAAAAAGGAGATCCTCAAAAAGATCCCTTCGGGGTTTCAGGATTTTGCAAGAAACGTCTTTCCAAAGATCCCCGGGCAAATCTACGCAAAAGTCATGCGCGGATATTGGTCGGACATCGGCACCCTGCTCTCCTACTACGGCACCAACTACCACGTTGCGGAAAACGTCGTTCTCGCTTCCAAATAAAACTCCATCACGCCGCGCGATTTTCACGCGCGGTTTTTATTTTGATCGTTCAAAACCGTTTTGAGAGATTTTTCCGCGCGATAAATGCATTTATGCGAATTATAGCGCAAATTGTAACAAGTATGTACCTCCGTTTGCTTGCCATTCCAAACCCGATGAGATAAAATATAGGCAAATAAAACCTCCAAAGGAGAACGCTATGAGAGTTTACAATTTTTCCGCAGGTCCTTCCATGCTTTTTGAAGACGTTTTGAAAGAGGCTCAAGCTTCCTTCCTCGACTATGAAAACAGCGGAATGAGCGTTACCGAAATGAGCCACCGCGCCAAGGTCTACGACGGCATCCATAACGAGTGTCTCGCTCTGTTTGCCGAGTTGATGAAAGTGCCCGACGATTATCAGGTGCTTTTGCTCCAAGGCGGTGCGAGTCAGCAATTTGACGCCGTTCCTTTGAACCTGATCTCATCGACGGGTAAAGCGGACTATGTCGTTACCGGCAACTTTGCGAACCTTGCTTACAAGCAAGCCAAGAAGTACGGCGACATCGCTCTTGCGGCGTCCTCTGAAGATAAGACTTACACCTACATCCCCAAAGTGGATATCAACTCCTTCCGCAAGGATGCAAGTTACGTACACATCACCAGCAACAACACGATCTTCGGCACCAGGTGGAACAAGTTCCCCGAGACTCCCTGCCCCCTTGTGGCGGACGTCAGCAGCGAGATCCTCAGCCGTGACATCGACGTTTCCAAGTTCGGTCTTCTCTACGCCGGCGCGCAAAAGAACATCAGCGCTGCGGGCTTGACCGTCGTCATCATTAAAAAGGATCTTATCGGCAAAGAGCTTCCCATCTGCCCCACGATGCTTGCTTACAAGACCCAAGCGGATAAGAACAGCCTTTACAACACCCCGCCGGCATTCAGCATCTATATCGCAATGCTCACCCTTCGTCATCTTAAGAAGATGGGCGGCATCAAGGCGATCAACGAGATCAACGAAAGCAAAGCGGCGATGTTGTACGACTTCATCGACAACAGCAAACTCTTCAAAAACAACGTCAACAAGGAAGACCGCTCCATTATGAACGTACCCTTCGTGACCGGTTCAGAAGAGTTGGACGCCAAGTTCGTCAAAGAAGCCGCGGCAAACGGACTCGTTTCCCTCAAGGGTCACCGTTTGGTCGGCGGTATGCGCGCTTCGATCTACAACGCAATGCCTGTGGAAGGCGTTAAGAAACTCATCGACTTCATGAAGAAGTTTGAGCTTGAAAACAAATAAGGAGCAACTATGTACGAAATCAAAAAGCTGAACGCTATCAGCGATCTTATTTACAACAACCTTGACAAAAACGCTTATCACGTTTCGGACGACGCGGCGGATCCCGTCGGTATCCTCGTAAGAAGCGCGGCGATGCACGAGTATGAGATCAATCCCTCCCTTGTGGCGGTGGCTCGCGCAGGCGCAGGCGTCAACAACATTCCTCTTCCCAAAATGACGGATGCGGGCGTCGTGGTGTTCAACACCCCCGGCGCAAACGCAAACGCAGTCAAGGAACTCGTTATCTGCGCCCTGCTCCTCTCCTGCCGCGACGTACTCGGCGGCGTTGCTTTCGCGGGCTCCCTCAAAGGGAAGGAAGACGCTGCAAAGCAAGTGGAAAGCGGCAAAAAGGCGTTTATCGGTCCCGAGATCTTCGGCAAGACCCTCGGCGTCGTCGGTCTTGGCGCCATCGGCGCTTTGGTCACCAAGGCAGCGCTTGCTCTCGGTATGAAAGTCGTCGGATACGACCCCTTCTTCACCGAGGAAAAGGCTAAGACCATCAGCGAAGAACTCACCTTCACCAAAGACCTTGACGTTTTGTTCGCTTCCGCGGACTT
>DMCI01000027.1:3532-4576 GCA_003445835.1 Clostridiales bacterium | reverse complement strand
TTTGATTGTGAATTGGTCGGCAAAGTCGGTTCCATGGCGCTCATCGACAAAAAGCGCAACGCGTTAAGCTACGATACCGTAGCGCGTATTTCCGCGGATCTTCGTCCCGGTGATATTTGGGTCACGTCCGGCGCGGTGGAAGTGGGCAGGTTGGACTATATCAAAAGGAACGGCAAGGAGATCGAGGGCGACGACGAAACCATCAAGACCGATTACAGCGCGCAAGGACAAACCGTCCTTATGAACACTTACCGCCAATTCATCGACCCCAAATATTCGGTCAGACAGATCCTCGTGGAGCATCAACACTTCAACGACCCCGAAAAACGCGAGCATCTGCACGCCCTGTTAACTCGCTCAATGGCGCAAGGGGCGATACCCATCATCAACTACAACGACGCGGTCAGCTGTGAGGAAACCAGGAACCTTGAGATCCGCAACCTGAAGCTAAAGTCCGCCCACGTCGTGCAATGCGTGGACAACGATGAGACGGCGTCCCAGATCGCCTGCTTGATGAAGGCGGAGACCTTGCTTATTATGACTTCCACCGAAGGCATCTATTTGGACAGCAAGGACAAAAACACCCTCGTGCCCATGATCGGCGGCAAGGATATTGAGGAACTGATCAAAAACGTGGAGTATCACCAAACCCTTTGCAACGGCGCATCCCGCAAGGGGGCAAACGGCGCCTACGCCAAACTGGAGTATATCAAGGAACCCTTGAAGAACGGCACCACCGTCATCATCGGCTCCTCCGCCTACACCATCCGCGAGCTTCTTTCCGGCACTGCCCCGAGGACAATTATAAAAACCAATTAAACTTTTACGCACGCAAGGGAGAGGGTGACCTCTCCTTTTTTTTGTGTATTTTTTCCTGCGTTTGACATACTACCCCCACGGAGGAAGTATGAAAGCTACGGGAATTTTAAGAAGGATAGACGAACTTGGCAGGGTGGTGATCCCCAAGGAGATCCGCAAGACGATGAAGATGCGGGAAGGGGAGGAACTGGAGATCTTCACCACCGAGGAAGAGGTCGTGCTGAA
>DMCI01000027.1:0-3398 GCA_003445835.1 Clostridiales bacterium | reverse complement strand
AAAGCCGCCTTCGTCGCGGACGGCGACAAGGTGATCGCTTCTGCGGGAAAAACCGCACCCAAGGTGGGGGAGCCGGTGACGGAGGAACTCCGTTTGTTGATCTCCGCGCGTCGCCGCGTGACCTTGGCGGAAGATAAGTGCCTCCCCTTTGGGGAGGAGAAGCCGCGGGGCGAGGTGGTCCAGCCCATTTTGGCGTCGGGTGACTTGTTCGGCGCGTTGGTCATCCTTTCCGCAGACCCTCTTGCCAAGGCGGACGAGCAACTTGCGGGGATGGGGGCGATCCTCTTTGAACAACAGATCGAGCGATAAAAAGTACGGCAGGCGCGCCGCCGTCCTCACCGTCGTCAGTTTGGCGGCAAAAGTGGTGGGCGCGCTGTACCGCATTCCGCTTACAAACATCATCGGCGCGGAGGGTGTGGGACTTTATCAGTTGATCTTCGGCATTTACGCCTTGGCTCTTGCGTTGACTTCCGCCTTTTCCGCAACGTTGATCTCGCGGCAGGTGTCTTCTTATCTTGCTTTGGGGGATGAGAGCGGCGCGCGCGGATACTTTTTTGCGGCGACGACGGAGAGCTTGCTGTCAAGCGCCCTTGTGGGGACGGCGCTCTTTTTGTTTGGCGAGAGGATCGCGTCGTTGCAGGGCGCCGCGGGCGGCGGCGTGGGCTACCGCGTCATTGCGCCCGCCGTCCTTTTGGTGGCGATGCTTTCCGCTTTGAAGGGGTGGTTCAACGGCAATATGGACTTACTGCCGAGCGCAGTCTCCATTATGGTGGAACAGGGGGTCAAGTTGTTGTTTGGCATCTCGCTTGCTTATCTGTTTCGTGACCGCGGGGCGTACGTTGCCTGCGCGGCGGCGCTTGGTGGCGTGACCGCGTCGGAACTGGTTGCCACCGTCACCATCGGCGGCGTGTACTTTTCAAAACGCAAACGGGCGCCCAAAGTCAAAGTCCCTTACCGTAGGGTCTTGAAGGAAGGGCTTGCCCTCCGCTTAAACGGATTGATCTTGCCCCTTTCCGTCTTCGTGGACGGATTGATCATCGTGCGACTCCTCGGGCGGTACGGACTTACGGAGGGGGAGGGCGTAGCCGCGTACGGCATCTACTCGGGCGCGGTCAACAGCATCGTCAATTTTCCCGTCGTGTTGGTTTTGTCTCTTGCCGTGGCTGTGATCCCTTTGATCGCCAGGAGCAAGACCACCCGTGACATCGATACCATCAAGGGCAAGGCGTCATTGACTTTGAAGCTTACCCTCGTGATCTCGCTTCCTTCGGCGTTTGCGTTGTTGATCCTTGCGCCCAAGGTGATCGGCTTGATCTACCCGGTCTTTACTGCGGAGGAAAAGGCTACCGCCGTCGCTCTTTTGACGGTGGGGGCGGGCAGCGTGATCTTTTTGTCGCTGACGCAGATATATTCTTCCTTATTGCAAGCCATCGACAGGGCGGACGTCGCGGCGGAAAGTTTGGCTATCGCCATATCGGTCCGATTGATGCTAGTGCTCCTTTTGGTCCCGCGATTGGGCATCCTCGGCATTGCGTTGGCGACCTTGCTCTCTTACGCCTTGGCGACCCTTTTGTGCCTGTTGAAGTGGTGGCAATACACGGGGCGGAGCGAAAACGCCGTGAAAACCCTTGCGCTGACCACCGCTTCGGGTGGTATAATGATATTGGCGATCTTGGCGCCGGTCCTTTTGGTCAAAAGCGCTCTTTGGAGCATTTTGCTTTCGGCGGTGATCGGTACGACGGTCTACTTTGTTGCGGTGCTTCGTTTTAAGATCTTTTCCAGAGGGGAACTTGAGTCGATGCCATTATCGTCTTTGACTACCAAGATAGGGGGCTAATATGGACAAGTATTCGGTATCAGCGGGATCACTGCTTGCAAGTAGGGCGTTTTCGGTCCCGGACGGCGCCGCGTTGGAAGTTTTTGACGTAACGAAAGAAAACTTCGGCGCGGTCAAACAAAAACTTTTACATATTTTGGGCGACGCGACGCTTGACGACGGCGCGGTCTTATCCCAAGCGGAATGCCCCGCGTCGGGGATGCTTTTGTTTCCCGCCGAGGATTTTTTGAAAAAGCAACGCTTTGGGTTTTACGATCTTATTTACATCATTCATCGCTTGCGCGACAAGGACGGTTGCGAGTGGGATAAGGTGCAAACGCACGAAAGCATCCGCTCCAACGCGGTGGAAGAAGCCTACGAATTGGTGGACGCCATCAACAACAAGGATCTTGAAAACATGCGGGAAGAAACCGGCGACGTTTTGTTGCAAGGCGCCTTCCACGCCGTCATTGCGGAGGGTAACGGAGAATACGACGTTTCGGACGTCGTGACCGAGCTTTGCAAAAAGTTGATCTTCCGTCATCCGCACGTGTTCGGCACCGTCAAGGCAAACAACGCCGAAGAAGCGCTTGCCGCTTGGGAAAAGGCAAAGATGGCGGAAAAGAAGCAAAAGAACGTGACCGAAAAGATGACGCACGTAGCGGAGACTTTGCCGCAAAGTATGCGCGCCGCCAAGGTGCAAAAGTATGCGGCGTCGGTGGGGTTTGACTTTGCCTCTGCCGAAGACAGCGCAGTCAAGGTGGAAGAGGAACTCAAGGAATTCCTTGCCGCATCCCCCGAAGATGCGGAATTGGAAGGCGGAGACCTTTTGTTTGCCGCGATCAATACTATCAGACTTCGCGGCGTCAATCCCGAGATGGCGCTTTTGCGTTCTACCGATAAATTTGTCAAGCGTTTTGCCGCGGTGGAGAAAAAGGCGGCGGAGCAGGGCGTCGACGTCAAAACGGCGGGGCTCCAAAAACTGGAAGAACTGTATCAGCAGGTGAAAAGTGAAGAATAATTCCCTGAAAATCGGCAATATCGAGCTTTGCTCTCGCGCGGTGTTCGCGCCGATGGCGGGGTACTCAGACCTCGGTGCGCGGTATCTTGCGCGGCTGTACGGCGCGGGACTTACCACCAGCGAGATGGTCAGCGCCAAAGGCTTGATCTTTGAAAACAGGGAAACGCAAAAACTCCTCGAAAAGGCGGAGAACGAGACGCCCTTTGCGGCGCAACTGTTCGGCTCCGATCCCGAGTGCATTTTCAAGGCGGTGAAACTGTTGCCCGCCGGTATCGATATCGTGGATATCAATATGGGATGCCCCGCTCCCAAGATCGTAAAAAACGGGGAAGGCAGCGCTCTTTTGAAGGATCCCGTTTTGGCGGGGGAACTGGTTGCCGCGGCGGTCAGCGCTTCCTCTCGTCCCGTTACGGTCAAGATGCGTTTGGGCTTTGAAAACGGCGATTTCGTCGCGGATAAGGTCGCGCGCGAGGTAGAAAAGGCGGGGGCTGCCGCCGTCACCGTGCACGGCAGGTACCGCGACCAGATGTACGCGGGACAGGTGGATAAAAAGGCGATCCG
>DMCI01000007.1 GCA_003445835.1 Clostridiales bacterium | reverse complement strand
AAAAAAGTTTCATCACGAATGATGAAACCTTGCTTGGTGGAGATAAGGGGATTCGAACCCCTGACCTATACGATGCGAACGTATCGCTCTACCAACTGAGCCATATCCCCATCACGTAATGTATTATAATGCATTGCGCAGTTGAAATCAAGCGTTTTTTGTTATTTTTGTCTTAGGTCACTATCTCGTAGATTAAGGGGTTTGTTTTGACCTTGTTTTCCGTGACGGAGAAGCACTCCGAAAGAGCGTGAAGCGTATCGTCTTTTGCCTCCTGCCCGTACACGCTTACCAAAACGTCGCCCTTTTTGACCGTGCTACCCACTTTGACGGGGACGATCATACCGTAGCCGCCGCCGTTTTCATACTCGCGCGCAAGGAAGCCCAGCTTTACGCAATCGATCGCCGACACGCAGCCGTCTTTTTCCGCGCGGACGACGCCCGCCCGCTGCGCGTAGATGTCCTCGCGCGTTTCCTTTTGAAACAGATCGAGCGCCCCGCCTTCCGCCGCAACGATCTCTTTGAGTTTGTTGATGGCCATCCCACCGTCCAAAAGGGACTCCGCTTGGCGTTGCCCTTCTTCCTCCGAGACGCCTTTTGCAAGGCTGATAAGTCTGCCCGCTATCAACAAGGCAAGGTCGCGCAGGCGCCCCTTCTTGCCTTCCAACACTTCAATGGCGTCAATGACTTCCATCACGCCGCCCACCCCGTCGCCGAGAGGGGAATTCATATCGCTGATGACCGCCGCCGCCTTTTTGCCCGACGTCTTCAAAATGCGCACCATCAGTTTGGCAAGCGCCCTTGCGTCCTCCGGCGTTTCCATAAAAGCGCCGCAGCCCGTTTTGACGTCCAGCACGAAAACTTCCGCCCCGCTTGCCAGTTTTTTGGATACGACGGAAGAAGCGATAAGAGGCAGGCTTTTTACGGTACCCGTTTCGTCGCGCAGTTTGTACATCGCTTTATCGGCGGGGACCAGTTCCTTGGTTTGGGCGATGATCGCCGCCCCCACCTTATCCACGATGCGCTCCGCTTCTTCCACGCTCATTTCGGTCTTGAGCCCCTTAAAACACTCCAGTTTATCAATGGTGCCGCCGGTATGCCCCAACCTTCTGCCGCTCATTTTCAAAAAAGGCACCCCCGACGACGCCACGATGGGGGCGACGATCAAGGTGGTGGTATCCGACACGCCGCCCGTGGAATGTTTATCCGCGTACGGGTACTTGCGGGGCGTAAAGCAAAGCCTTTCCCCCGACTCCACCATCACTTCGGTAAGATAGGTGACGTCCTCGTCCGAGAGCCCATTGTCACACACCGCGCGCAAAAACTCCGTCATGCGCTCTTTTGATACGGCGCCCGACAGATATCCGTTCACCGTTTCGCGAAGGATGGCTTTGCCCAGCGGTTTTTTGTTTTTTACAAGTTCGATGGCGTTCATAGCGTCTCCTTTTTCTCATTTTAACACCCTACCGCGCCATTTTCAAGACCGATCATTGACATTGAGGACGGTAATATTATATAGTAATACTATAAAATTTTGCTCTGCGGGGCGACCCGCAAAAGGAGTTTACTATGCCAAAAGCCGGTGAAATGAGGGCTCGCGCCCGCTTCTCTTTGGAGAACAGCATTTTCAGCCAGATCTGGTTGTCTCTTCTTGTGTACAACCTGCTCGCATCCATCATTATGGGACTTCCGAGCACCATCAGTTCGGCGATTTCAAGGACGTCGCCGGCGGTGGCTGCGGCGGTGGGCGTGCCCCTCGTCGTTTGCTCCATCCTTCTTTCCGGTCCCTTCTCCTACGCGATGTCCCGCATCTTCCTGCGCGTTGCCAAAGGGGATAAGAACATCCAAGTTGCGGATGTTTTCGTCGGGTTCAAGGAGAGGTTTGCGGATTCCGTGATCCTTGCCTTCATGCAGTCCTTGTTCATCTTCTTGTGGAGTCTTCTCCTCATCATCCCCGGTATCGTCAAGGCGTACGCCTATTCGATGGCGTTCTACATTCAACAAGAAGACGACGGCAAAAAGACCTGGCGTCAATGCTTGGATGAGAGTGCGGAACTTACCAATGGCTACAAGAGCAAGCTTTTCTGGCTTGACCTTTCCTTCATCGGTTGGTTCATTTTGGGTCTCCTCTGCTTCGGTATCGGCGTGCTGTGGGTAGAGATCTACCACCAAGAAGCGCGCGCGCACTTCTACGAGGAACTCAAAGCCATTAAGTACGGCGTTCCCGAAGAGAAAAGGACCGAAGAGTCCGCGCCCGAAGACGACGTGGTCTTCAAGGATCCCCTTGACGAGGACGACGACTGACGATGACCCTCCGCGGCAAAAGGTATTGCTTCTCCGTCTTGCTTTTCCTCGGCGTTTTCGGCGCGTTGCTTGCCGTCGCCACCTTTTACGACCTTGAGGTCAGCCGCATTTTGACCCGTTTCTCCCTCAAAGAGGGAGAGTACTACACAAACAACTTTTTCGCCAACTTTTTCGAGGCGGCGGGGATGCTTCCGCGCTACGCGCTCAGAGCGTTTTCCGCCCTCTCGATCGGTTGGTTTTTTTATAAGACC
>DMCI01000076.1 GCA_003445835.1 Clostridiales bacterium | reverse complement strand
GACCTCTTGTACTTTGCGGGGCTTGATCTCCCAATGCAAGGCTTTGGAAAGGCTCTTGTAGGTCAAAAATGTGATAAAACTTACCAAAGTCAGTCGCAGGATGTTGAAGGGAAGTACTGCCGCAAGCAGGTAGTAGAAATAGAAGTTCTGCTTGGTGACGGCGTGGTAGAGGGGCTTGCAGATGTTGACGATCACTTCGAAATTGCCGTGGAAGAAAAACTCGACGTAGAAGGGGACGGAAACGAACCTGTTGAGAACAATCGCGCCGAGGGTGGAAAGGGCGGTGCCCGCGATCAGACCGATCACGGCGTTTTTTCTGGTCTTTTTGCGGTAATAGAGGATGGATGCGGGTAATACGTAAAGGATGCCGAGCACCATATCGGTGATCTCTCCGACGAATGCGGTGCTCGTAAAAGGAAATTTCAACAAGCATTTGAGTATGATGACCAAAACCCCCGCGACGGGACCCAATGAGAACCCCGCAAGGATGGCAGGGAGTTCCGAGAATTGCATATCCAGAAAACTCGGGAACATAAAAGGTAGACTGAATTTGGCAAACATATACAAAATGAAAGCGATGCCGGTCAAGACCGCCAGTTTTGTGATGTATGCCGGAGTGATTTTTTTGCCGAATTCTTTTAACGTGTCTTTTGCGCTCATAGTCGCCTCCTAAAAAATGTGCTCCGACACAAATCGGGGCGCAAAAAGACAATAAAAAAGAACATTTTGCTTCATCCGGACTATACCGTCGGTGCAGGAACCGCCCCTGCTCAACCCTCACGGGCTCGTGGACTATACCACCGGTGGAGAATTGCACTCCGCCCTAAAATGTATCTGACTATACTTTAGTCCCGTCGCCATCAATTGTCAAGAAAAATTTCAGATTTTTCAAAATTTTCATAAGAGTGCAAAATCGTTGCCATTTTTTTGTAAAATCGCTATAATCAAGGTATGGAGATCATAACGAAGACAAGGGAAGAAACCATCGCCGCGGCGGAAAAGTTTGCGGCGGGCTTGCAGGGGGGCGACGTCGTCCTCTTAACGGGTGAGTTGGGCGCGGGCAAAACCACTTTTACCAAGGGGATCGCGCTTGCTCTCGGCATCAAAGAGCCCGTGACTTCTCCTACCTTTACGATCATCAAGGAGTACAAGGGGGAAAAACTTGCCTTGTACCATATGGATATGTACAGGCTTTCGGGGGACATCACCGAGCTTGGCTTGGAAGAGTACCTTGGTAGGAAGGACGGCGTTTGCGTCGTCGAGTGGTGCGCGACGCGTGATTTTCACGCCCGCGTGTTTAATATTTCTTTGGAGTATTTGGGAGAAGGGCGCAAGATCACTTTTTCCGATCCGGAAAACGTATGACTATGAAAGGATTGATACTTGATACCACGTTGAAAAGATCTTACGTCGCGGCGTTTGACGGCGACAGGGAATCCGTTTTGTACTTTGCGGAAGGGGTATCCACGCAATCGGCGTTGATCCCCGCTTGCAAGGAGGTTTTGGCGTCCTTGTCCATAACGCCCGCAGATCTTGACGGCGTTGCCGCCGTGGTCGGGCCCGGTTCCTTTACGGGCATTCGTATCGGTGTAACCTTTGCAAACGCGCTTGCCTTTGCGCTTTCTCTTCCTCGTTTTGCTTTGACTTCTTTTGACGTGATGCGCGCGGTTTGTCCTCAAGCGTCCTGCTTTGCGGTGGACGCGGGACACGACAGTACCTACGCCGCAAAGGTCGTAAACGGTTTTTTGGAGCAGGAAAACATCGACAAAAAGGATCTACCCCAAGGGACGGTATTTCAAGAGGACGTTTTGGATCGTCTCCCCGCGGGGGCTCTTCTTGCGGCGAGAAAGGCGTTTGAAGAAAGGGAACTTTCTCCTTGCGCGCCGACGGCGGAAACGTCTTATTTGAAGCCCAATTATATGCGCAGATCCCAAGCGGAGCGCATGAAGGACTTAAAAGCATGATGGAAGAAGTCTTGATCAGAGAAGGGACTGAATCGGACGCCCCCGAGATTGCTCGGATCGAAAAACTCTCTTTTCCGACGCCTTGGAGCGAGGAAATGATCGTTTCGGAAATGAAGGAATCGCTTTCTTCGTTTTTTGTGGCTTCCGCACAAGATAAGATTATCGGTTATTACGGTTTTTTACACATTTTAGACGAGCTGCATATATTGAATGTAGCGGTCGATCCCGCTTTCAGACAAAAAGGCGTCGGCGCAAAGCTGATAGCGCACCTCATTGAAAAAGCCCGAGCTTTGTCCGCATGCGCTTTGACGCTTGAGGTTCGTGAAAGCAATCTGCCTGCGATCCGTTTGTACGAGAAGTTCGGATTTGTTCTTTCGGGCGTCAGACCGCATTACTACACGGATAAGGAAAACGCGCTCATTTACTGGTTGGAGCTATAAGGAGGCAGCTATCAACTATTCAGATTACGGGAAAGGCAAGTGCCTTGTCTTTTTGCACGGTTGGGGTGGCGAGATCGCCTCGTTTCAAGGACTAGCCGACCGACTTTCCTCCGAATTCAGAGTCATTTTGATCGATTTGTACGGATTTGGCAAAACGCCGCATCCTGCCTTCCCATTGACGATAGGGGATTACGCGGCGGGCGTAAGCGCGCTGCTTGACGAAATCCAAGCGGAAAAGGTCGTACTGGTCGGGCATTCCTTCGGCGGGCGGATCGCCATGCGTTTGGCGGCAGGAAAAACAAAAACAAAAGCAGACGGCGTCGTTTTGATCGACAGCGCGGGAGTACCTCCTCGCCGTGGGGTCAAATATCATTTGAAAGTAGCTTCGTACAAAATAGCAAAGCGCTTAAAACTCAAAAAACTACCGCAGGGAAGCAAGGATTACAGACAGCTTTCCGACGTGATGAAAAGGACTTTTGTAAACGTCGTCAACGAAAGTAGCGAAAAGGATGCGCGGGGAATCATCGCGCCGACGCTTCTCATTTGGGGGGCTGAAGACAAAGATACCCCGCTTTATATGTGCCGCAAACTGAAAAAGTTGATCAAGGGAAGCCAAAAGATCGTCTTGGAAAGATGCGGGCATTTTTGTTATTTGCAAAAGCCGGACTTCGTTTATCGCGTGATACGCGCTTTTCGGAGAAGCGTATGATAGCGACGATCTTGATCTCGGCGGGATTGACGTATTTTTTGTCCCTTCCGTTTGCGTCGGTATTGCAAGGAGGCGGTTACCGCCTGAAAGCGCTTCTTCGCGCAAAAAAGGAGCTCTTAGCCTGCGCGCTGTATTTTTCCTTCGTTGCGGCTGCGGAAAGCGTCGTTATCTTGCGTTTCCCGTTTGTTCTTGTTTGCGTTTGGACGTCCGTGTTTTACCTTTTTACGGGAGCGTTTGTTTTTCTCGTTCACAGAAAAATGCGGATCGATATGCATTATACACCGCGTTTGGTTCGACTGCTTATCGCGACGACGGCGTTGTATATCCTTGGCTTTATCGGGCTGTTTTTTCTTTCCTTCAACGGACTTTGGGCGGTAACGCCCGCTTTGGCGCCTCTGTTTTTGGCGCTTTCCGCACAAGTCATTCTTCCCGTTGAAAAAGCCAATAATCGCAGATATATCCGCAAGGCTAAAGCCTCTCTTTCCGAAACGCGCGCGACCAAGATCGGGGTGACGGGGAGCTACGGAAAAACGAGCGTCAAGCATTATCTTGAAGGGCTGCTTTCCGCAAAGTATTTTACGTTGGTATCGCCGGAAAACTACAACACGCCGCTGGGGGTCGCTCGGACGATGCAGGAAGCGACGGGGCGGGAAGAAATGCTCGTTT
>DMCI01000156.1:3557-7137 GCA_003445835.1 Clostridiales bacterium | reverse complement strand
ATGTTCAACACCTTCAACATGGGCGTCGGTATGACGGCGACCGTGGACGCAAAGGACGTCAACAAAGCCATTTCCGTTTTGCGCGATCAAGGGGTCGAGGCGTATGCCCTCGGTGAGATCGTCAAGTCGGAAAACGGGGTGACGATATGCTAAGTAAGATCAAGATCGCGGTCTTCGTTTCGGGCGGCGGCACCAACCTCCAAGCCCTGATCGACGCGGAAAAAAGAGGGGAGATCAAAAGCGGTACCATCGCTTTGGTGCTTTCCGATAAACCCACGGCGTACGCCCTCGAAAGGGCAAAGGCGGCGGGCATCCCCACCGCGGTGTTGGAGCGCAAGGCGTTTTCTACCCAAACCGAATACGAGGACGCCGTCGCAAACCTCGTGACGGAAAGGGAGATAGGGCTCATCGTACTGGCGGGCTTTATGCGCATCCTCGGCGAAAATTTTACCAAAAAGTTTGAAAATCGCATCATCAACGTGCATCCCTCTTTGATCCCCAGCTTTTGCGGCAAGGGGTATTACGGTCTGATCGTGCACGAAAAGGCGCTGGAGTACGGCGTCAAGGTCACGGGCGCAACCGTTCACTACGTGAACGAGATCGCGGACGGCGGCAAGATCATTATGCAAAAGGCGGTGAACGTCCTCCCCGGGGACACTCCCGAAGTTTTGCAAAAGAGAGTGATGCAAGAGGCGGAGTGGATCATCCTGCCTCAAGCGACGGAATACGTTTGCAACCAGCTGTTAAACAGTCAAAAATAAAGGAGAAAACAATGAACAATTACACGATCACGGATATCGGCAAGCTTATCAAAGACAACGCGTACGTGGGCAGGGGCATCGTCACCGGGCTCAGCCAAAGCGGCAAATACGCTTGCGTCGCGTACTTCATTATGGGCAGGAGCGCCAACAGTCGCAACCGCATCTTCAAGATGGAAGACGGCGCGCTTTTCACCAAGCCTTTTGACGAGAGCAAGGTGGGCGACCCCAGCTTGATCATTTACGCCGCGATGCGCGAGTATAAAAACGACTTGATCGTCACCAACGGCGACCAGACCGATACAATTTACGACGGTTTGAAGGCGGGCAAGAGCTTTTCGGAAGCCCTTCGCGCAAGGGAATTCGAGCCCGACGCCCCCAACCTTACCCCGCGTATCAGCACCGTGTTGCACCTCGGCAAGACGTACGGCTACGAAATGAGCATTTTGAAGTCGGCGGACGAGAAGGGCACCGCTTGTAATCGCTACACCTTCGATTACACCCCGGTCAAGGGGCTCGGTCACTTCCTGCATACCTACGTCACCGACGGAAATCCGCTTCCCACCTTCCTCGGGGAGCCGGAAAGAGTGTTTATCCCCGACGATCAAAAGGCGTTTACCGAAAACCTTTGGAACAACCTCAACGACGACAACAAGATCTCTTTGTTCGTCCGCTATATCGATTTGGAAAGCGGCAAGAGCAACGATATCCTCATCAATAAAAACGCATAAAGGAGAAACGAAATGAACGAAATCGCATTGAAATACGGCTGTAACCCCAACCAAAAGCCCTCTCGTATCTTTATGGAGGACGGCTCGGATCTTCCCGTCGAAGTGCTTTGCGGCAAACCCGGTTACATCAACTTTTTGGACGCGCTGAATTCCTGGCAGCTCGTCAAGGAGATCAAGCAGGCGACGGGTATGTGCGCCGCCACCTCTTTTAAGCACGTTTCTCCGACTTCCGCCGCCGTGGGCAAAGTTCTCCCCGAAAAACTTAAAAAGGCTTGTTTCGTGGACGATATCGAAGGGTTGGACGACTCTCCTCTCGCTTGCGCTTACGCTCGCGCCAGAGGTACGGATAGGATGTCCTCCTTCGGTGACTGGATCGCTTTGTCCGATCCTTGTGACCTCACGACCGCCAAGATCATTGCAAGGGAAGTTTCGGACGGTGTGATCGCCCCCGATTATGCTCCCGATGCGTTGGAACTTTTGCGCACCAAGCGTAAGGGCAACTACAACATCGTCAAGATCGACCCCGATTATATCCCCGCGCCCGTGGAGCGCAAGCAAGTGTTCGGCGTGACTTTTGAGCAAGGACGCAACAACTTTAAGATCGA
Source organism: Clostridiales bacterium (assembly GCA_003445835.1). Lineage (GTDB taxonomy): Bacteria > Bacillota > Clostridia > Christensenellales > CAG-1252 > CAG-1252. Next base: position 5,043 of record DMCI01000156.1, on the reverse strand, counting down.
CCGCGAACTTTTGTCCAACATCGTCACCAAAAACAAAAACTTGCCCGACGACAAGGCGACCGATATGATCGTGGCGCTCATCACCTTAAAGTACACGCAGTCCAACTCCGTTTGCTTTGCGACAGACGGACAGGCGATCGGCGTCGGGGCGGGGCAGCAATCCCGTATCCATTGCACGAGGCTCGCGGCAAGCAAGGCGGATCTTTGGTACCTTCGTCAACACGACAAGGTCTTGGGCTTGCAATTCAAGGAAGGACTCGGCAGACCCGATAAGAACAACGTCATCGACCTGTATCTTTCGGACTACGACAGTCAGGACGTTTTGGGCGACGACGTATGGCAAAACTACTTTGCCGTCAAGCCCGAACCATTCACCCGTGCGGAAAAGGACGCTTATCTTGCCACCCTTTCGGGCGCGGTGCTTGCAAGCGACGCTTTCTTCCCCTTCTCGGACAACATCGAAAAAGCGGCGCGTAGCGGCGTAAGTTACGTTTGTCAACCGGGCGGCTCCCTCCGTGACGACCTTGTGATCGAGGCGGCGGATAAGCACAATATGGTCATGTGCTTTACGGGAATGCGTTTGTTCCATCATTGATAAAAGGAAGTAAAAAATGAAAATAATGGTGATCGGAGGCGGAGGCAGAGAGCACGCCATCATAAGATCGATAAAGAAAAATCCCGCCGTGACGGAAATCTTTGCGTTGCCCGGCAACGGCGGCATCGCTATGGACGCCACCTGCGTGAACATCGGCGCAAAGGACATCCCCGCAATCGTTGATTTTGCCGTCAAAAACAAGATCGATTACGCCGTCGTCGCGCCCGACGATCCGTTGGTGCTCGGCGCGGTGGACAAACTGACCGAAGCCGGCGTTCCGTGTTTCGGACCCGACGCAAAAGCGGCGATCATCGAGGGGAGCAAAGGCTTCGCCAAAGATTTGATGCGTCGTTACGGCATCCCCACCGCAAAGTACGAGATCTTTACGGAGAAGGAGCCCGCGCTTGCGTACTTGAAGCAGGGCGCGTTCCCCATCGTCATTAAGGCGGACGGTTTGGCGCTCGGCAAGGGCGTCGTCATCGCCGCCGACTACGAAGAAGCGGAAGAAGCCGTCAACGATATGATGACCAAAAAAGTGTTTGGCGAGTCCGGCAACACCGTCGTCATCGAAGAGTTTTTGCAGGGGCCGGAAGTTTCCGTCCTGTGCTTCACCGACGGCAAGACCATCGCTCCGATGGTTTCCAGTATGGATCACAAGCGGGCGCTGGACTTTGACAAAGGGCTCAACACCGGCGGTATGGGCACCGTTGCGCCCAATCCTTACTATACCAAAGAGATCGCCGATCGCTGTATGAATGAGATCTTCCTTCCCACCGTCGCGGCGATGAACGAGGAAGGGCGCACCTTCAAGGGTTGTTTGTACTTCGGCTTGATGATCACCGAAAACGGGCCCAAAGTCATTGAATACAACTGCCGCTTCGGCGACCCCGA
>DMCI01000156.1:0-3498 GCA_003445835.1 Clostridiales bacterium | reverse complement strand
TCGGCGACCCCGAAACGCAGGTCGTTTTGCCGCTTTTGAAAAGCGATCTTCTGACCGTGATGCGCGCTTGCACCGACGGCACTCTCGAAAAGCAAAAGGTGGAATTCGAGGACAAAAACGCCTGTTGCGTCATTATGGCGTCCGCGGGCTATCCGCAGGCTTATCAAAAGGGGTTTGAGATCACTCTCCCCAAGGACGATCTGATCTTCGTCGCAGGGGCAAAGGCGCAGGACGGCAAACTGGTGACGTCCGGCGGCAGGGTGCTTGGCGTCACGGCCGTTGCGGAAGATCTTAAAGGCGCTATCGCCGCGGCGTACGAAAAAGTGAAGACGGTCCGTTTTGAAAACGCATATTACAGAAAAGACATCGGACAAAGAGCGTTGAAAGCGAAGGAGGAATAATGGTTTACCGCGTATACGTAGAAAAGAAGGCAGGATTGCAGCATCAAGCGGAGGAACTCAAAAAGGAGTGCTCCGAACTTTTGGGCGTCAAAGGCTTGACGGGGCTTCGCATCCTCAACCGTTACGACGCCGAAAATTTGGATAAAGCGCTTTTTGAAAGCGCCGTATTCGGCGTGTTTGCCGAGCCGCAACTGGACGACGTTTATAAAGAGCTTCCCAAAGGCGACGTGATCTTTGCGGTGGAGTACCTCCCGGGTCAATTCGATCAAAGGGCGGACAGCGCGGCGCAATGTATCCAGATCCTTTCCTGCGGGGTCAAACCCGATATCCGTACGGCAAAAGTTTACGTCTTGGACGGCGACCTCAAAAAGGAAGACGTCGAAGCGATCAAAAAGCACGTCATCAACCCCGTGGAATCCCGCGAGGCGGATCTCGCTTTGCCCGCGACTCTCGCGGCGGAATATCACGTGCCGGAAGCGGTTGCCACCGTTACGGGCTTTTGCTCTTTTGACAAAGCAAAACTCGAGGCGTTCGGCAAAGAGTTTTCCTTGGCGATGGATCTTGACGACTTGTTGTTCTGTCAAAGCTATTTTGCCAAAGTGGGCAGAGATCCCACCGTCACCGAGATCAAAGTTATCGATACCTATTGGTCCGATCACTGCCGTCACACCACCTTCCTTACCACCGTGGACAGCGTCCGTACCGACGACCCCGTGCTGAAGGCTGCGTATGAAAACTATCTTGCGGGCAGGGAAGAGATCGGGCGCACCAAGCCCATCAATTTGATGGATATCGGCACTCTTGCCGCCAAAGTCTTAAAAAAGAGAGGACTTTTGGAAAAACTCGATCAATCCGAAGAGATCAACGCCTGTACCGTCAAGATCGACGTTACGGTGGACGGCAAAAAGGAGCCGTGGCTTTTGTTGTTTAAGAACGAAACGCACAATCACCCGACCGAGATCGAACCTTTCGGCGGCGCGGCGACTTGTATCGGCGGCGCCATCCGCGATCCTTTGTCGGGACGCAGTTACGTCTACGCGGCGATGCGCGTCACCGGCGCGGGCGATCCGACCGTACCTCTTTCCGAAACCTTAAAGGGCAAGCTTCCGCAACGCACCATCGTGCGTACCGCGGCAAACGGCTACTCCTCTTACGGCAACCAGATCGGTCTTGCGACGGGTCTCGTTGACGAAATTTATCACCCCGGTTACGTTGCCAAGCGTATGGAGATCGGCGCGGTCATCGCGGCGGCTCCGCAAGCAAACGTCCGTAGGGAGACTCCCGCGGCGGGCGACATCGTCATCCTCCTCGGCGGCAGAACGGGCAGGGACGGCATCGGCGGAGCGACAGGCTCTTCCAAAGCGCACGACGTCAGCTCGGTCAAGACCTGCGGCGCGGAAGTGCAAAAAGGTAACGCTCCCGAGGAAAGAAAGTTGCAAAGGTTGTTCCGCAATCCCACCGCTTGCAAGATGATCAAGCGTTGCAACGACTTCGGCGCGGGCGGCGTATCCGTCGCCATCGGTGAACTTGCCGACGGCTTGCTCGTTGACCTCAACGCCGTACCCAAAAAGTACGAGGGCTTAGACGGCACCGAACTTGCTATCTCCGAATCGCAGGAAAGAATGGCCGTAGTCGTGGCGGAAAGCGACGTCAAAGCTTTTATGGACATCGCCTATTCCGAAAACTTGGAAGCGACCGCGGTGGCTACCGTTACAAAAGAACCGCGTCTTCGTTTGGTTTGGAACGGCAAGACCATCGTGGATATCTCCCGTGAATTTTTGAACTCCAACGGTGCGGAAAAGCACATCGACGTTGAATTGTCGCCTTGCGGCAAGGTCGAAAAAGCGCCCGTCAAGGACTTTAAGACGGGGTACGAAGAGTTGCTTTCCGACCTCAACGTTTGTTCCAAGCGCGGTCTTTCCGAGCGTTTTGACTCCACCATCGGCGCGGGCACCGTTTTGATGCCTTTCGGCGGTAAGTATCAATTGACTCCCATCCAAGCGATGGTGCAAAAGATTTCGGTGGAAAAGGGCAAAACGGACGACTGCTCCTTTATGGCGTACGGCTACAACCCCTACGTCAGTGAAAAGAGCCCTTATCACGGCGCATACCTTGCGGTGGTGGAAAGCGTGGCGAAACTCGTAGCAGCGGGCGCCGATCTTACGGATTCTTACCTCACCTTCCAAGAGTATTTTGAAAAACCCAAAAAAGACCCCAAGCGTTGGGGCAAACCGATGTCCGCCCTCCTCGGCGCGTACAAGGCGCAGACCGACCTCGGCATCGCGGCGATCGGCGGCAAAGATTCGATGAGCGGCAGTTTTGAAAAGTTGGACGTTCCGCCCACGTTGGTCAGCTTTGCGGTCACGACGGGCAAGGTAGGGGACGTCATTTCGCCGGAATTCAAGTCGGCGGGGCACAGCGTCGTTTTGATCGCGCCCGAATACGGCAAGGACGGGCTTCCCGTCATTGACTCGTTGAAGCAATGCTTCAAAAAGGTCAACGAACTCACCCGCGCGGGCAAAGTCTACGCGGCGTATACCGTCGGGTACGGCGGCGTTGCGGAAGCGATCGCCAAAATGTGTATGGGCAACGGCTTCGGCTTCAAGTTTGAAAACGGTCTTTCGTTAAACGACCTCTTCGGCTACGATTACGGCGCTTTCGTCGTGGAGACCGACGACAAAACGGCGGGCGTCCTCCTTGGCACCGTGACGGAAGAAAGGACGTTTGTCTATCAGGGCGAGACCGTCCTTGCCGCGTCCCTGTTTGAAAAGTACGAAAGTAAGCTTGAAAAGGTCTATCCCGTGATGGAAGACCGCGCGGTCAAAACTTATGAAAACGTTTCCTATACCGAGCGCAATACGATGACGCCGCGCTTCAAAGCGGCGCGTCCCAAGGCGTTGATCCCCGTCTTCCCGGGAACCAACTGCGAGTACGATACCGCAAAACAACTGGAAGAAGCGGGCGCGGAAGCAAAGATCTTTATCGTCAACAATTTGACCGCTTCCGACATCTCTAAGAGCGTGGAAAACTTTGCCAAGGAGATCGAGGATTCGCAGATCGTCTTCATCCCCGGCGGCTTCTCCGGCGGCGACGAGCC
>DMCI01000128.1 GCA_003445835.1 Clostridiales bacterium | reverse complement strand
AATATATTTCGAAAAAAGCAAATTACGGATTAGGAACAACAGAGCCGATCGCCGTCACGGGATCTTCGTCGCCGCCGAGGCGGAACTGAATGCTGAGAGAATAAGCATTAGTGAGAGAAGCAAAAGTCTCATTGTTGCAGGTGTTGTCTTCACCTTCGAGCCACAAACGAACCGTGATTTTGTAATACTTGGTAGCATTCGCTCCAGTGCCAACAGTCGCTACAGCCCAGCCGGCAGAAGCATAGGTAACACCGGCAGTTGCATTGGTCGCGCTGGCAGCCTTAGGAAGCGGCGTTGCGTCTTCAGTTTGCGTATAGTTCGCAGAACCAGTAAGCGCAAGAATCGCCTTCAAATCAGTAGAAGGATCAAGGGCGGCATCGACAGCAGTATTTGCGCTAGCTTCCTGAGCAAACACCGCAACTCTCCAAGCTTTCTCGGTGGTCACAGCAGCACCATTATAAAGCAAGTTGAGGGTTGTGAGCTTGAGGGCCTCGTTCGTGTTCGTCACGTTAGTTGCCTTAATATAGAAAGTATAGTCCATATAACCATAGATAACGTTGTCGCCATCGATCGTTCCGTTCACGCCATAAGCAGTTTGGAAATCCTCATCATAGTTGGTTTTTCCCGTGTTTGCCGGAGCCAATGTGTTGTTTGCAGTTGCAGCCTCGCTGTAAGCAGTGTAAGTAACGCTTCTTGCCGCACCGTTACCGGTAACGTTCCCCGCTTCCGAATAGAAAAAGCTCACGCCATTTACAGAAGACACAGGACGAAGTCTGCCGACACGGCTTTGCGCCAAGGGTCCCGCAAAATAATTGGCTTCCGCATTCGTCTCAGCGATCAAAAGGGAATCTTCGACCTTGGTGGTGACGCTCATGCCGCTCACGTTAACGATACGGTTCATAGAGAACCATGCGTAGGTGGAGGTGCCGACGAATGCTGCTGCGATGAGGAGCATTACGAGGGCGGGGATCAATTTTCTGAGTGCTTTTTTCATTTTTTTAATCTCCTTTTTTTGTTTTTTTTGTTTATATATAATCGGCTTGCGCCGTTATTTTATCAGTCAACGATCGGGCGGGCTTCTATTTGCATATCAAACTTGATCTTGCCGTGGACCACGCTGTCGTTGCAGTCGGGGTCATCGCCTTCGACCCAGATGACCACCGTGAAGCGGACGTACTCGTTAAGCGCGACGCTGTCAACCATCTTGTTGCACACCGTGTACTTGCCCGCAAAGGTCTCGTCGCAGTAGTGGGTCTCCTTGCCGGCGCCGTCCGAACGCGTTTTGGCGTAATCGGTGGGGGTGCCGTTGACGTAGAGCCTTACGCGGATGCATTCGTCTACGTGGTTGGTCACGTTGTTGAAGGTCAGTTCGTAGTGGAGCGCCGTCCTTGCGGAACCGATGTTCTTGCAGTAGAAGGTGTACGCCAGGTAGTGGTCTCCGTTGTGCTCCCCGTCGATCTGATCAAGGTTTTGAGGGAGCGCGCCGCCGCTAAGGTTGGATATCGTCACCTGTTGGTCGTTTGTCAGGCGGGAGCTTTTGGTGCGGAAGTCCGGATGTTCGCAAAGGGTGATGGCGTAGGTGGTATCCGGATTGTCGATGGCTACCGAGAAGCGGCCCGTGCGGTTGTACAGAAGGACGAAGGCGTAGGAGATCATCATCACGACCACGCCGATGGAGACCCCTATCAGGATGAACTTGCGGATGATGCGGTAGTTCATTACCTCAAGGGCGCCCCTTCTGAGGACGGAGCCTTTGCGCTTTTTGCCCTCCGGGACGGAATCGTTGTTGGTCTCGTCCGCTACGTATCTGAGAGTCCTGTTTCTGATCTTCATACGCCCGCCTCCCCTTGAGCGAGGACTTCGTCAAGCGAAAGCGCCTGTTTGGGGAAGTTGAACTCTCCTTCGTAAGTTTCGTCCGGCATCACGCCAAAGCACTCGGCTGCTGTTGCATCACGGATCACGTCGTCGGTCTTGACGCCGCAAAGCACGATGGAAACGCGAAGGGCGCGAAGCAACGTGGTGATGGCAGTAAAGAGACCGGGCTTGTCGCGGTCGCCGGAAAGCGCGGTCATCTCAGGGGAGAAGAACACGTAATCGACGGGGGCGGCGGTGAGGGCGCTGAGGGACTCTTCCCCACTGAAGCCGTAGATGGCGGCTTTGTAGCCCATTGCGCGCGCCGTTTTGACGCCGTCTTTTGCCTTCTGCGAGGCGATGATGGTCTTTTCGGGAAAGGCGAGAAGGATGTTTTCACCCGTGACGCCGTCCGTGGCAAGTTTGGTAAGCGCGCCTTCCACGTCCCCTTCCAAAAAGGATCTGGTGACGGGCGCGGTGACGAAGGCGGCTTTTTTTGCCGCTTCGTGGATGGCGGTAAGAGCGCGATCAGCCGCGGCAATGTTGGAAAGGGACCATCTGACGCCCACTTCCCTTTGATCAATGGCGTTTTCATAGCCTTTGATCACGCCGGTAGCGGAGAGGAAGACCTCGGTCTCCGAAACGTAGGCAACGGGTGCGTCGTCGTAACCGTCGTACACACCGCTAAAGGTCCTGCGCAGGGGCTCTACGCCGGACGCCAACGTCTCGTTGATGATCTTTTCCACCACTTCCGACACTCCATTTACCTCCATAAAAA
>DMCI01000118.1 GCA_003445835.1 Clostridiales bacterium | reverse complement strand
AACATTCTTTTGAAGGATGACAAGCTTTATCCCTTTTTGCGTATCGATACGACAAAAGACTTCCCGCGGGTGGAGATCATCCGTCGCTTGAAGGCGGACAACGCGCGCTATTTCGGCCCGTATATGGTGGGCATTTCCGCCGCGGAGATGCTCCGCTTGATCCACTCCGCTTTCCCCATCCGCGACTGCGCTTTGAATATGGATCGGATCCCCAAAAACCACCGTCCGTGTCTTAACGCGCATATCGGCAGGTGCTTGGCGCCTTGCAGCGGGGAAGTCACGCGGGAAGAATACCACCGCGTCATCCGCGACGTGATCTCCTTTTTGAAGGGGAACGACAAAACGATCCGAGAGAATTTGGAAAAAAAGATGCAGGAAGCCTCCGATGCTATGCAGTACGAACAAGCGATGCGATGTCGCGACGCGCTTGCTTCCCTTGATAAGATGATCCGCAAACAGATCGCCTCGCTTCCCAAGGACTTCAACCTCGACGTCTTCGGCGTTGCGTCGGGCGGGGACGGGATGTCCGTCGCCACCGTCATCGTACGCGGCGGCAAGATGGTCGGCGGTGAAAAGTTTGCCATCCGCGACGCGGGGCTGGACCTTGCGGATACCCTTTCCAGTTTTATCAACCGCTATTACGACAGCGGCGTCATCGTTGCGGACGAGGTGGTCAGCGCCATCGAGCTCCCGGACGCGGAGGCGCTTTCTTCCGTTTTGTCGGAAAAGAAGGGCGAAAAGGTTTTGGTTTCCACCCCCAAAGCGGGCGTACGCAAACAGCTGTGCGATATCGCGATGAAAAACGCAATGGAGTACCTTTCCAGAAGTACCGAGGAACTTTCGCGCAAGGAGCGTATGACCACCGGCGCTTGCCGTCATTTGGCGGATATTTTGTCCTTGGATTCCGATCTGGCGCGTATAGAATGTTTTGATATCAGCCATACGAGCGGCGTGGATAAGGTCAGCTCGATGGTCGTTTTCACAAACGGCGAAAAAGATGCCAAAATGTACCGAACTTTCCGCATAAAAACCGTGGAAGGCAACAACGATTTCGCGTGTATGAAAGAGACGCTTTCCCGTCGTTTCCAGCGTTTGAAAGAGGGCAAAGATGCCTCGTTTGGGCAAAGACCCGATCTCCTTGTCATCGACGGCGGCATCGGGCAAGTCAAATACGCGATGGAAGCGATGAAGGAAGCGGGTGAAAACATCCCGATGATCGGTCTTGCGGAAAAGGAAGAGATCATCGTTCTCCCGTCGGGGGAGGAGATCTTTTTGCCCAAGTCGGGCTTCGCTCTCCGCCTGTTGATCCGCATCCGCGACGAGGCGCACCGCTTTGCCATCACTTTCCACCGCAAGCTTCGCGGCAAACGCAGCGTAAAAAGTATGCTTCTCTCTATTGACGGCGTGGGCGAAAAACGCGTCACCGCTCTTTATAAGGCGTTTGGCGGGTTGGAGGAACTCTCCGCCGCGACGGCGGAACAAATGGCGTCCGTCAAAGGCGTACCTTTCCCCGTGGCTGAGAAGATCGCGGCGTTTTTTGCCGCGGAAAAAGCAAAGAAATAAAATTCGGGCGTTTTGTGTCTTTTTGCTCTTGAAAAGTACCCGTAAAATAAGTTACAATATAATTCAGACGATTTGAAGAGGTCTTAAATGAAGTATAAACTGATCGCAAGCGATTTTGACAACACCATCTACGACGGCACGGAGATCCATCCTCGCGTTTTGCAGGCAATCGCCGCATATCGCAAAGCAGGCGGCAAATTTGTGGTCGCCACGGGGCGTATTTTTGAGTCCATCCGCAAAAAGATGGGGATGATCGGCGCGGACGACGAGTTGATCGCCTGCCAAGGCGCCGCGCTTTACAAAGCGTCTACCGGGGAAGTGTTGGAACGCTTTCCGCTTTCGCCCGAGATCGCCAAGATCGCCGTGGACTTTTTCGAGGCGCGCGGCGACGTTTGTCACGCTTACGCCGACAAAGAGTTTTACGTCGCGGAGGAGAACCCCTCTTCCGAAGTCTACGCCGCTTACTGCGAGGTGACCCCCACCTATTTGGGGCGCCCGCTCAGCACCTTTTTACCCGAGATGGCTGCGACCAACAAGATCATCTCCATTTTGGGACTTGACGAGATCGACGGCAGGATGGAAGAACTTGCCGCGCTTCTCGGTAAAGACGCCGAGGTCACAAAAAGCGCCCCGATGTTTTTGGAAGTTACGTCGGCAAAAGCCGGCAAAGGCAACTGCCTTATCGCTCTTGCAAACCGTCTGGGCATCCCCATTGAAGAGACCGTTGCGGTGGGCGACAACTTAAACGACCTTTCGATGATCCGCGCGGCAGGGCTGGGCGCTACGGTGGAAAACGGCGTTCCCGCCTTGAAAAAAGAAGCGGATATCGTCTTGCCTTCGGTCAAAGAAGGGGGCGTAGCCGACCTTATCGAAAAGATTTTGCGTGACGAACTTTGATCCGTCCGAGGAGTATAATATGCTGGGTAGATACAACAAAGACCGCGAAGAGCAAGCCATCCACTCGGTAGACGCCGCGGCGTTTGCCGAAGCGCTTAAGTTAAAGACCGTCTACGCGCCCGAAGGCGCCACGCTGTCTTTTACCACCTCGTCCATTTGTCGCCCGGGACTTTTCCTCGCGGGCTACGAGGACTTTTTTGCGGCAAGTCGCGTGATCGTTTTCGGTATTGCGGAGATGAGTTACGCCACCAGTTTGAATAAGGACGTTTTGTTTGCAAAACTGGATAAGATGTGCTCGCTCGGGGTGCCTTGCATCGTCATTGCGCGTGATATCAAACCCACGCCGGAATTCAAGGCGGCGGCGGAGAAGCACCGCGTGCCTCTTTATACCACCACCGCGATCACCGGCAAGATCGGCGCCGCCATCAGCGCTTTTATCGACAACCTTCTTGCGGAGGAAGTCACGATGCACGGCGTTTTGGTGGACGTTGCGGGTATGGGTATTTTGCTTACGGGTGTCAGCGGCATCGGTAAGAGCGAAGTTGCGTTGGAACTCGTCCATCGCGGGCATCGTTTGGTTGCGGACGACAGCGTGATCATCAAGAGGGTAAACGATCTTTTGATCGGCCGCGCCCCCGATATGATCCGTCATATGCTTGAGATCCGCGGCGTGGGCATCATCAACGTCGAAAGAATGTTCGGCTCGGTGGCGGTACGCGTCAACAAGTCGGTGGACGGCGTTTTGGAATTGGTCAACTGGGAGAAGGGAGAGACTTACGAGCGTATCGGTTCGGAACACCCGACCGAGGAGATCCTCGGCGTGACTCTTCCCAAATTGGTGATCCCCGTCAAGGCGGGCAGGAACCTTTGCGTCGTCATTGAAGCGGCGGTCGCTGCTTTGCGTTTGAAACAAATGGGATACAGCGCTCCCGATGAACTGGAGGAACGCTTGAAGTCAAGCAAATAACTTTTTCGCCATATACTATACCGCAAAGGCGGTGAGGATATGGACGGTTTGATCTTAAGGGCGGCGCAAGTCGGCGTTACGGTAAAAAGGGACGTCAGCGGCAAAACGTTGACGAGCTTTAAAAGCGGCGGCAAAGTCAAATACTTGTTTTTGCCGCGCTCGGTCAAAGAGCTCAAAAGGACGATAGAACTGTTGGCTTCTTGCGACGTTTCCTGCAAAATCGTCGGCGGCGGCAGCAATTTGCTTCTTCCCGACGAGGGGTACGCGGGCGCGCTTGTGAAACTTACGCGGCTTTCCGGCATTGGGGTCTGCGACGGTGAGATCACGGCGGACGCAGGCGTAAAACTGCCACGTCTTGCAAAACTGGCGGCGGAAAACGGACTTTCGGGGTTGGAATTTGCTTGCGGCATCCCCGCGGAAGTCGGCGGCGCGACGGTTAACAACGCGGGCGCCTTCGGACAAATGCTGTCGGACGTGCTTAAAGAGGTCGTCGTGCTATCGAAGGACGGGAGGATAAAAATCCTTTCCGCGGCAAGACTTGGTTTCGGCTGGCACGCGTCAAGTTTTCCCGAGGGATGCGTGGTGCTGTGCGTCAAATTTCGTTTGCAAAAGGACGATCCCGTCGCGATCGAAAGCCGAATGCGTCAAATGACGGAGAGGCGGCGGCTCACCCAACCGAGGGAGCCTTCCGCAGGGAGCGTGTTTCGACGGGCAAACGGCGTTCCTGCCGCGGTTTTCGTGGAAAAAACGGGGCTGAAAGGGCTTAAGATCGGCGGCGCGGAGCTGTCGACCAAGCATTGCAATTTTATCGTAAACAAGGGCGGCGCCGCAACGGAAGATTTTTTCCGCGTTGCGGAGACGGTCAGAAAGAAGGTGGCGGACGACTTCGGCGTCTTGCTGCAATACGAGGTGGAAAGGATATGCTCACCGAAAAGCAACTGAAAGAGGAATTGCACGCGCTTGCCGCGGAGGACGCGAGGGAGGCGTACGTTTCCGCCATCCTCACCTTCGGCGGGGCGCTTGGCAAGGATGAAAAAGGGTACTATTTGACCTATTCCTCTTCCGATTATCTTTTGGCGTGGGAGTTTGCTTCCTATCTGCGTGAAAAGTACGATTATCACGGGGAGGTGGGCATCGTCGACCCCGACGACAAACGCCGCAACCGTTTTTACCAAGTGGAACTGCGCGGCAGACACGCCTTGGGACTTTTGTCCGATATCGGCAAGGTCAAGGTCGCGGGCGGGGAGATCGTCTCGTTGGATCTTGGCGTCAAAAGCAAGTTTTCTTCCGCAAAAGACGTACAAGCCTATGTGCGCGGCGTGTTTTTGTCGGTGGGCAACTTGACCCGCGCGGCGGAAGGACTCAGGTTGGAACTCACCTTTGAGGTGGAAAGCGACGCCGACGCCTTCCTCGGTCTTCTCAAAAAGGAAGACATCGTGATGAGCAAGACGGAAAAAGGTGAAAAGTATTGTTTGGCGACCCGCAAAGGGCAGACCCTTTCAGACTTTTGCGCCTTGATGGGGGCAAACAAAAGCGTCCTCGTTTTGCAGGAAATGATCGTCAAAAAGTACGTGGACGGCAAAACGGCGCGCGCAGGGAACTTGGCGCTTGCCAACACCGACAAGTCGGTTTCGGCGGCGATCCGCCAGTACAACGACGCCGTTGCTCTTCGGGACGGGACGGGCGGTTTCCTCGGCGTACCCAAGGAGATCGTCGAAGTCGCTGCCGCGCGCATTGAAAACCCCGACGTTTCTATTGAGCAACTTGCGGCGCTTCTGCCCGGGAAGATAACCAAAAGCGGATTGTATCACCGCTTGCAAAAACTGAAGGAACTTGCGGAGAAAACGAGGGAGGACAAAAAGTGAAAATCAAGATCGTCGCGTCTAAGGATCTAACGGTCGCGCTTGCCAAACGGGTAGCGGAGACCGCCGCCAAACACAATTCCGACGTACGCATTCTTTATCGTGACAAGGGCGCCAACGCAAAAAGCTTGATGGGCGTCATTGCCTTGTCTTTCAAAAAGGGAGCGGATCTTTACCTCGTAGCGGAGGGCAGGGACGCCGCTCGCGCGATCGAAAATCTCAAAAGCATCTTGTAATCGGAGGAACCAATGAGGGATTTCGTACACTTACACTTACACACCGAGTTCAGTCTGTTGGACGGCGCGGCAAGGATAGACCGCCTGTTTGACAAGGCGCGTTCTTTGAATATGCACGCCATCGCCATCACCGACCACGGCAATATGTACGGCGCGGTGGATTTTTACAACGCGGCGCAAGCCGACTTTGAAGCGCAGGTCAAAAAGCGTCTTCTTGCCGAGCGTCAGGCGGCGGGAGAGGAAGTTTCGATGGACGACATCGTCCCGTCGGAAGAGGATTTCAACCGTTTTGCCGATCTTCGTATCAAACCCATCATCGGATGCGAGTTTTATATGACGGAGGATCTTAAAGTCAAGGAACGCACCAGCAACACCTATCACTTGATCCTTCTTGCCAAAAACAACACCGGTTACTACAATCTTTGCAAACTCAACACCATCGCTTGGGTGGACGGCTTTTACAATCATCCGAGGATCGATTTCGAGGCGCTCAAAGCCCATTCCGAAGGCTTGATCTGCTTGTCTGCCTGTATCGCGGGTATCATTCCGCGCGCCATTCGCGCCGACGATTACGACCGCGCGCGTGAGCTTGCTTTGTGGTTCAAGGACGTTTTCGGCGAAGACTTCTACTTCGAGATCCAAAATCACGAGATCCCCGATGAAAAGAAGGTGGTCGTCAACCTGATCAAGATGGGCAAGGAACTCGGCATCAAGCTCGTCGCCACCAATGACGTCCACTACGTTGAAAAGGAAGACTCCGAGATGCAGGACGTTTTGATCTGCATCGGTACGGCGCACTACATCGACGACGAAGTGCGTATGCGTATGAACGGCCCGTACTACTATTTCAAGACGGCGGAGGAGATGGAAGAGTTGTTCCCCAATCTTCCCGAAGCCTTGGATACCACCGTCGAGATCGCGGAAAAGTGCAACGTCACCATCCAATTCAAAATGCCCTTGTTCCCGCCCTACGTACCTCCCACGGGGGAAACGCCCGCGGAGTACCTTAGGCGCCTTGCCTACGAAGGTATCGTCAAGCGCTATCCCGTCATCACGGACGAGATCAAAGAGAGGATGGAGTACGAGCTTTCCGTCATCATCCAAATGGGTTTTGCGGAGTACTATTTGATCGTTTGGGACTTCATCGATTACGCCCGCCGTCACGACATCCCCGTCGGCGCCGGACGTGGCAGCGGCGTGGGTAGTATCATCGCGTACGCCATCGGTATCACCAACGTCGACCCCCTTCGTTACAGCTTGATCTTTGAGCGCTTCTTAAACGTGGAGCGTGTTTCCAACCCCGATTTCGATATCGACTTCTGTATGGAAGGTAGGGAACAGGTCATCCAATACGTCCGCGATAAGTACGGTCCCGAGCGCGTTACCAGGATCATTACCTTCGGTACTCTTGCCGCAAAGCAAGCCATCAAGGACGTCGCGCGCGTTTATCGCGTGCCTTACGCCGACGTGGACAAGCTCGTTAAAATGCTTCCGGAAGCCAACGGAAAAATGACCATCAAAGGCATTTTGGGCAGGGACGGCAAACACCCCGAGCAAAAGAGTTCGGACGTCATTCAACTGTACGAAAGCGACCCCGTCATCCGCAAAGTCCTCGATATGGCGCTCAAAGTGGAGGGTATGCCGCGTAACACCGGTATGCACGCCGCCGGCGTCGTTATCTGTAAGGAGATCGTGGGTGACTTCGTCCCCTTACAGCGCAATGGGGAAGTGGTCACCACCCAGTACCCAAAAGATCAGGTGGAAGCCCTTGGTATGCTCAAGATGGACTTTTTGGGCTTGGTCACTTTGACCGACGTGCACAAAGCCAAGATCTACATCAAGCAAAACCACGGCGTGGACATCGACTTCCACGAACTCTGCTACGACAACCCCGAAGTTTACAAACTGATCGCGTCGGGCGATACCGACTCCGTATTCCAGCTTGAAAACGGCGGTATGAAAGCCTTTATGATGCAGTTGAAACCTACCTCGCTTGAAGACGTTATCGCAGGTATCTCCTTGTATCGTCCGGGTCCGATGAGCAGCATCCCCAAGTATATCGAAAACAAAAACAATCCCGACAAGATCGTTTATTTGGACGAGCGTCTTCGCCCGATCCTTGAAATGACCTACGGCTG
>DMCI01000021.1 GCA_003445835.1 Clostridiales bacterium | reverse complement strand
CACCCAAAGAGTTGTTTGCGGTCTCGGTCAGCTTGATCAACTCAAAAACGTGCTTCCCTTGCGGAAGGGTCACGGTCAAAGTCTTTTGCCCGATGGGCAAACGGATGCGGCGGGTCTTGCCGTCCACGGTCAAACGCACGTAGGCGTTGCGTCCCCTTTCCACAGCGTCCGAAAACAGATCGAACGACAGCGTCGTCCCTTCGAAACAGCCTTTGAAACTTGCGCCGCAATGATTGAAAAACAGGCGCCCGCCTTCCGCGTAGCGCCTACCTTGGCAAAAGAAATATGCGTCGAATTCGTTTGCGTTTACGATCATTTTCTTCCTTCGATCATCGATTTGACCTTCATCAAGCGGATAGTGTTTGCCCTTTCCGCCTCGTCCAACTTCATCGTGATGTACTTGATGGTCTCTTGGAATTCGGGGATCATAACGTACTCCAACGCGTTGACGCGGCGACGGTTCTTTTCGATCTCGTCCGCAAGCATATTGCAGGTTTTTTCCACTTCGGCAAGTTCCACCATCTTGGGAAGAAGGTCGCTCATCGCGCCGATGCAGGAATCCAGTTCCCCCGTTACGGAAGCAAAACCGTAGGGGTATTCCTCCCCCTTCTCGCTTTGATCCACGATAAAGGCGGGCACTTCGACGCTCATCACGTTTTTGGAGCCGGATTTGATCTTGACGCGCTTACCGGGGACGGCGACCGCTTCTTCGATCTCCGCGCCAGACGAGACCGCCCGAGCAAGCATAAAGGAGCCGAGGACCTTTTTGAGTTCCTTTTCCACTTCTACGCGCAAAGAAAGATTACGCTTGATCAAAAGCATAAACTGTCGGATCATCTCGTCCGACTTATCTTTGAGTAGTTTGTGTCCCCTCGTCGCCGTCTTGAGCCTGCCCTTCAAACGGGTAAGCTCCATACGAGTCGGGTTTACTCTCATGACAGCCATCAGTTCTCTTCCGCCTTTTTGTAGTACTTGTCAAGGTAAACGTCCTTGATACGTTTGAGTTCCGAACGGGGAAGGATGCCGAGAAGCTCCCAACCGACGTTCAACGTTTCTTCGATCGAACGGTTTTTGTCGAAGCCCTGCGATACGTACTTCTTTTCAAACTCCACCGCGAATTTTGCGTACAGCTTATCCACTTCGGTCAGCGCCGCGTCGCCCAAAATGGCGGCGAGTTCCTTACATTCCTTTCCGCGAGCGTAGCAAGCAAAAAGCTGGTTCATCGTATCGGCGTGGTCTTCCCTGGTCTTGCCTTTGCCGATACCCTTATCCTTCAAACGGGAAAGAGAAGGCAAAACGTCCACGGGCGGCACGACGCCGCGTTTATGAAGTTCACGCGAAAGAATGATCTGACCTTCGGTGATGTACCCGGTAAGGTCGGGGATCGGGTGCGTCTTGTCGTCTTCGGGCATCGTCAAAATGGGGATCATCGTGATGGAGCCCTTGCTGCCCTTTAAGCGCCCCGCTCTTTCGTACATCGTGGCAAGGTCGGTATAAAGATAACCGGGGTAGCCGCGCCTGCCGGGCACTTCCTTTCTTGCCGCGGAAACTTCACGCAGAGCCTCGGCGTAGTTGGTGATATCGGTGATGATGACGAGGACGTGCATTCCTTTATCGAAAGCAAGATATTCCGCCGCCGTCAGCGCCATACGCGGGGTGGCGATACGCTCGATGGCGGGGTCGTTTGCAAGGTTCATAAAGAGCACCGTACGATCGATCGCGCCCGTTCTCTTGAAATCTTGGATAAAGAAGTCCGCTTCCTCAAAAGTGATACCGACGGCGGCAAACACGACGGCGAAGTTGCCTTCGTCACCCAAAACCTTTGCCTGCCTCGCTATCTGCGCCGCAAGGTTTGCGTGAGGCAGACCGGACGCGCTGAACACGGGAAGCTTTTGCCCTCTGACCAAGGTATTCAAACCGTCGATCGCGGAAACGCCCGTCTGGATAAACTCATCGGGGTAATCGCGCGCGGTGGGGTTGATAGGCTGACCGTTGATGTCAAGATACTTTTCCGCAAGAATGTCGGGACCGCCGTCCTTGGTCCTGCCGATGCCGTCAAAGACCCTGCCGAGCATATCGGCGGAGACGCCGAGTTCCATACTCTTGCCGAGGAAGCGCGCCTTGGACGTGCTGATCTTAAGCCCCTGCGAGTTTTCAAAAAGTTGCACGAGCGCCTTATCGTCCATGACTTCAAGCACTTTGCCGCGCCTGACGTCGCCGTCTTCTTGGCGGATCTCGACAAGTTCGTTATAGGTGACCCCGCTGACGTTTTCAACCAACATCAAAGGGCCGACGACTTCACGAATGGTCCTGTATTCCTTAACCATATCAAATCTCTCCTTCGGAAATAAGCGCCGCCATCGACTGCTTGAGCTTATTTTCAATTTCGTCCAATTTGTTCATTTCGCTTTCGGGGATATACTTACTTCTGCCGATCTCTTCCCTGACGGGGAGGGCGAGGATATCTTCGATATCCACACGACGAGCAAGGGCGTCACGCCCGAGTTCATCCGACAAAAGGATCAAACGCAACATCTTGTACTGCTTTTCAAGCGAAGCGAAGGTATCCACTTCGTGGAAGGCGTTTTGGTGCAAATAGTCCTCTCTGATGGACTTAGCCGTCTCCATCGTCAAGCGGTCTTCTTGCGAAAGCGCATCCATACCGACCAAGCGCACGATCTCGTCAAGGGAGGCTTCCTCCTGCAAGATGCGCATTGCCGCAGCGCGCTGTTTCTCCCAATCCTCGTTGACGTTTTTGTCAAACCAAAGGTTGAG
>DMCI01000052.1:7655-12340 GCA_003445835.1 Clostridiales bacterium | reverse complement strand
GCGGCGGTCAACGAAACGTCAACGACGTTCCACCTGCCCGTCGCGGTCTGCGTAAGTCCGCCAAAGGGGGCGGCGCTGCCCGTCGCCGTGATCGTCGCGGTGATATCCACATCGTCCAGCGTCACGTCGCACGAGAGCCAATCCATACCAAGGAGCCCGCCGAATCGATTGTTTGCGACGGTACCCGTCGCCGTGACGGATAGGGTGACGGTGTCCAAGGTGACCGTCCTCTGATCCTTCACGTAAGTGGAGTTGCCTATCGAGGCGATCACACCGCCGAACGCGGACTCTCTTGTCGTATTGACGGATTTGGTATAGGTCAAAGAAACGCTGCTGTCCGTAAGAGAAACGCTTTGCGAAGGGGAATCCGTCGCGCCGAGCGTCATCGTGCCGAGGAAGCCGCCTATCTTGCTCGTATTCGCACCACCCACCCCTGCTTTGGTCGTATCGACGACGACGGAGGTAACGCTGCAATCGGACGCCGTGACGGAAAGGCTTGCCCCCGTCGCCGTGCCGATGGCGCCGCCGAAGGTGAAAGAGAGGTCCGTGACACTGCGATACCCAAGACTGACGTTGACGATCAGTTCGGAGATCGTAACGCTACCCGACGCGTACGCCGCAAGCGCGCCCGCAAACATACCGTCGGCGCTTTGTTGCACCTTGATGCTGCCGGCGATCGTAAGATCTTCTACCGAAGCGCCGCCGCCGATCTTTGCAAACAAACCGTTGTATACGTGGCGATGGACGGTGCCCTGCAAAGTATCTGCGGGAAGTGCGGAACCGTCACCCTGCAAACCGTAGGCTTCGCCCGTCGCAAGAGTAACGATGTGCTCGCCGCCGTTCAAGGTGCCCGTAAAGGTACCGGTACCGCTGCCGTTATCCCTCGTGAAACCGGTCAGTCCCGTACCTGCAAGGGAAATATCCGCCGTCAAAGTAAGCGTCCCGCTGAGGAGCGTTTCGCTTTGGTTGGCGCTGCCCGACGTAAAGCACAAAGCGCCCGTGCTTGCCGTCGTGTTGAGCTGAATGTTCAACGCGGTCAAGGCAAATTGCGTGATCGTGCCGATGGAAGCGGTCACCGCTTTAAGTGTGACGGTATGCGCAGTATCCGCGTCCACGGTGAAAAGGTCGCTTTCCTTAAGAATAGTGCCGTCTACGCGGAGCACTTCGCCCCACCCGCTGATATCGTCGATGTAATTGGCGGTGTTTCGCTTAAGCGTCCACCCGTTGCCTTCGCCGTCGCCGAGCGCATAGACCAACGCGCGACCGCGATCCTTGACGATCAAGCCCGCCGACGCCCCGGATTGTGAGTAGGAAGAAAAGTCCGTTTCTCCTTGGATGCGCAAAACGCCTTGCGGCATATTGGCGATCAGTCCCGCGCCGAAGCCGCCGCTGACGACGACGTCCTCGACTTCAACGAAGCAACCGCCTTCGCCAAGGTTTCCCACCAAACCCGCCGAAGGCAAACGGGAAACGCTGGCAACTTCAAGATCGTGGAAGCAGATATACGCGGGATCGGCGGTGACGCCCCCGATCACACCCGCGGAATAGCCGCCCTCCGCGTTGGAATCGACGGTGAAGTCAAGATCGGTGATCTCAAACGCGTTGGTAAGCGCGCTCGTTTTGTACTTGCCCGCAACGCCGCCGCGCATCGAGCCCGAAGAAAGGACGAAGGAATACGAGTTGCTGCCCGTCGCGCATCCGTCAAAGGTCAAATCGGCACACGCGCTATCCAAAAAGCCGAAGAAGCCGCCCGCGCATCCGTTTGAGCTTGAAGACGAAAGGGTGGTCGTGCCCGTAAAAGCGTACTTGTCCGCCGCGAAAGTTTCGCTTGCGGCAGTGGTCTTATAGTATCCGAAAACGCCGCCCGCCCCCGTGGTGCCGCTGACGGAAAGCGCAAGCGGCGTCTTCACGGATTGGACCGTCTGAAAGGAATTGATCTCGCAAACGGAAACGCCCGTACCGAGAAGGATGGTGGGATCGATCGCACTGCCAACCAAACCACCCGCGTATCCCGTGCCCGTGACCGAGGTCACGCGGCTGTTGTTTTGGGAAGAAAGGGTAAGAGTGGCGCCCTCTTTCATCGTACCGACCAACCCGCCGGCGTTGCCCGCCGTGGAAGTGACGGTGATCTCATCGTCGGAACCGCTCGTTGCGACGGTAAGAGAAGCGTCCTCGCCGAGTGTGCCGCAAATAAGTCCCGCCGCCCCCGCCTTACGGACGGGAAGCGCGGAAGCGTTGTTCAAAGAAAAGTTGACCGAAGCTTCGTCCGCGATATCCCCGATCATACCTTCGTGGTTTTCCGCCGACCTGCCCTCGCCCGAGTAGGCAAGAAGATCCACGCTCCAAGAAGCATTGTTCGTCCCTTTCGTGACGTGATTGGCAAAGACTGCGCCCGAAGTCAGCACGCCGTCGGCGGGGGTTTCTTCGGGCTCCTCGCGAATGATCTTGACGTCGGCGATGGTTTCGGTGCCGTTGTAGAAAATGCGTGCGTCGGTAGATACGTAATTAAACAGCGGACAGTTGTACAAACGGAAGGTATCGATACCCGTACGCGGGATATAGATCGTACCCGCAAAAGGTCTGTCGGAAGTACCCAAACTGACGTAACTGCCGTCGGTAAATTCGCTGTCGTTGACGTAAGTGAAATAAAGGACGTCCGTGGGATTTCTGTCGCCTGAGGCGTAAGCTCTTGCGTAAGCGGAAAATTCCGAGATCTCATAGAAACGATAGGTCTGCTGCGGCTCGGAAGCAAAAGCCGTCGTCCCCGCGGAAAGCGCCGTGGCAAAAACGAGCAGCGCAAAGAAGAAGAACGCCGTCAACGCCGCAAAGATCAGATTGATTTTAAGTTTCGATCTCTTAGTCATACGTCCTCCTATGATCCAAAACGGAATGTGACCACCGTAGCGACCATATTGCTCCAGGCTTGCGTGGTGATGTTTACTTTATAGAATTGCAAGTCGTAGCGGCTTTCCTCGTCGGAATCCACGGGGAAAGTCACGCTGACCACTCCGTCGTTGTTCGTTTGCGTTGCCCCCTCGATGGCAAGAAGGATCTGCAGGGAATAATAGCTCAACTCCACGAGAGCAGAGTTCCAAGTCAAGGTCGCGGTGCCCGCGCCGACACCGGTGATCAGATAATTGTATCCGTCGTAAGAAGCGGGCGCGATACTCTTATCGTCGCTGAAATCACCCGTCCAAGAATTGGTCGCACCCGCGGCGCGTACGCCGGTTTTAAAAATCCCGCCGATCGCGTGCAATCCCACGTTTTGCGGAGTGGCGATCATCTCAACGTACAAATTGGGCGCTTGTTCGCCCGAAACGAAATTCGTGCTGAACGCCAAAGTGTACGAATTGGAGTCCACTTGATTTGCGGTAAGAGTACCCCCGAAACTGTCGTCGCTGAGATGCGAGGAGTTCAAGGTGACCACGGTATCCCCCAAACGCAAAGTAGCAGTATACGCCGAAAGGGAATTTGCCGTTATATACGCTGCGTCCACCGGGACGTACCCGTTTGCCGACTGGGCGTCTTGCCTGACGAAACGCACGAGCAAGGAATAGGTGATCTGCTCGGAATTGGGCAGAGTCTGCTTACCCCTTTCATAGTTACAAATGGTGACGACAGACGCAGGCGCAACGGAACGATCGGTAACGTAAAGGGTCTTGACGTTATCCTTGCTGTAACCTCTGACGAGGGTATTGGAAGAGAAGCGTTCCCCCTGCGCGTCGTACGTTGCGACGGTACGCTGGGCGCTGCGGCTGCTGGTATAAGCCGCATAGCTGCCAAGCACCGTGCCCGCGACAAGAAGGACCGCGATCATCACGATCAAAAGAACATATGTGATCTGTCCCTTGCGCTGTTTCATCAATCCTCCTGTCCGTGCACCGTGACTGCCTTTGCGGCAATACAAAGCACGTCGGTCTCACGGTCGTTGGTCGCTTTGCCGTTTTTGTAGATGCGAAGCAGATAATAGTTGACGAAATCCCCCGTCACATTGCCCGTTTCGGCAGAAGAGGTCTGCCAGTAGATGGGCTCCGCGTTCTTGTGTACGTGCGTGTACGTTCCGTACGTGGACGCGTGGTTTGCGTCGGTGGCGATATCCCTGCCCGCCTCCACCGTTTTGTTCAAAAAGGTACCCGCGATGGCTTCACCGTTCGCGGAGTAGTAATAGGCTTGCGCGGGAACTTGGTGCGTGATGTACTGCACCGAGCCTTCGGTTTCGGTTTGGGACTCCGCCGCGTGGAAGATCTCGTATCGGAAGGAGTTGTTGGTGGTGTACGCCAGTTGGATCTTATACGCGCCGACGCCCTTGCCGTACACGCAAAAAACTTTGTCCACGTAGTCGCTGCCCTCGGCATCCAAGCCGTTGAAATACAAATAACGGATATCCTCGTAGATATCTTCGTCCACGTCACGGTGACCCGCGCCGATGTACAAAGCTTCCGGAGAGAAGATGGGAGCGTAAGCCGCCGTACCCGCACGGAAAGAGTACCACGCAAAGGTGGCGGCGCCTACGGCGCCGAGCGCAAGGATCGCCACGACCAGCAAACGCAGGACGAAACCGATCTTTTTGGCTTTTGTCAATCCGTTTTGTTCCATTTTTCTCCTTAAATAATGCCAATGCGGACGACAAAGTATTCCACGTTATCGCCGATCAGCTGGTCGCCGTCGTTGTAGGCGTCGCTCCT
>DMCI01000052.1:0-7550 GCA_003445835.1 Clostridiales bacterium | reverse complement strand
TCCGCCATATACGTCCCCGTTTCCACCGGATATTTGCTTGTGACCGCGGGGGTCTCGGTGGACAAGTAGTCGTGAATGGCAAAGTAGGTGATGGGCCACTCCCAGTACAATACCACCTTGTAAAGGTCGGTCTTACCGGGCTCCGTACACTTGGAATGTTGCGACATATCGTAGTAAAAACTGCCGTCCGTGATCTGTCCGCCGTAGATGTAATCGGCGTACGTTGCCCCCGTCCTCTGTTGGAAAAACAGGATATGCCCCTTCAAAAGGTTGCAGACGCTCGTTTTGGTGACGAGTTGGATGCTGGAGGTCGGCTGCCCTTCCGCGTAATAGTTTGCGTACCCTTCAAAGGAAAGGTCCAAACGGACGGACTCCCCGTCGTGCCCCGTCTTGGGACGGATGTAAAAAGTCATCGTACCGTACGCGCCGGGGACCAGATACTTTTTGCCTTCGTAGGTGTTTTCCGCCACGACGAGTTCATACGCCAAAAGGTAGGCGTCTGCGGTATCGGTCTCGATGAAGTCGTACTCCTTGGCGGCAAGCACCGATTTCAAGCCGCCCTCGCCCGCGACGCCCTCGTACCTCGTCGTATCTTCGTATTCCTGCGTCGTCCTGTCGATCAAAAGATCCACCGATTCGGAAGAGACCACGACCCGCATGCCGGAATGCTCCACGGAAGAGTTCAGCGAAAACCACGCAAAACTGACCACGCCGAGCGTGACGACGAAAATGCCGGACAGCACGACGGCAAGAAGTTGCATAAACAACTCCCTCTTGTCCTTTTTGGTGACGTGCTTGCCAAACAATTTCATCCCGACTCCTCTTTACGTGCGTGCGCGTTGCGCGCGCAGAATTATACATATATATTATATATGTATTTGTCTTTTATGTAAACCCCTTTTCTTCAAATATCTTGTTTTTGGTTGAGTTTTCCTGAAATTTTTTACAAAATTATCGCTATTTCACCATTTTTATTTGACATTCGCGCGAAAATATCCTAATAATTTATGTAGTAGTACGCATAAACTTGAGAAAACGTTTTCAAAAACAAAAAAAATGGAAAGGGGTTATGGGAGATTTTTCGCAAGTGCACAAGCGTGGAATTCCATTAAAGCGCACGATTACTATTTTTGCCATTGTTATGGCGCTGGTTTCCGCTCTTCTTATCGTCGTTATCGTTTTTAACTGGATGAATTATCGCGACCTGATCAACGTCGCAAAAAATTACGTCACTTGGGAAGAAAAATCCAAAGAAATGATCGTTTCTTCCGATTATCTTACCGATCAGGTCCGCTCCTTTGCGGCAACGGGCGTTGCGGAACATATGACCGCCTATTTCACGGAAGCCGACGAAACCCGCCGCCGCGATGACGCCCTCGATTTTATTGAAGAGAATTTTCCGAACTCTCCCGCCGCGGAACATTTGCAAAAAGCGATGATCGAATCCCGCAATTTGATGAATACCGAATTCAAATCGATGCGTCTCAAAGCGGAATCTGCGGGGGACGACCTTTCCACGTACGACGAAAGAGTTCGCACCGTAGTTTTAACGGAGGAAGAACAAGCTCTTTCCGCTTTGGGGAAAGCCGAACTTGCAACCAATATCCTTTTTGACCAAAACTACACTTCTTCCAAAGGGACGATCTCAAGCGAAGTCGATCTTTGTGTAAAAAGCCTCGTTCAGGAACTTGAAAAGACACAGGACGGCGCGGAGTTCCGTCTTCGCATCGCCATGATTTACGAGCTGATTTTGATCGCCGCGTTTATCGCTCTTTTCATTTTGATCGTAAGCTTAACTTCAAGCCGCATCTTCACGCCGCTCATCCGCGCGATCCCTTATATCGAAAAAGACGCGCCCCTCCCGGTACAAGGCGGATACGAAATCAAAATGTTTGCCTATGCCTACAACTTGATGTACGAATCCAATCGTCGCAACAAAAATCGTTTGGAATTCAAGGCGGAACACGACGCCTTGACCGGCGCCCTCAACCGCAACGCGTTTGAAAATATGTTGACCTCCTCCGAAGAAGGACAACTTGCCTTTTTGATATTGGATATCGACAACTTCAAACAGATCAACGACAACTACGGCCATATGGAAGGCGACAAAGTCTTGGCGCGCATCGCGGATCTGATGCGTGAAAACTTCCGTTCGGAAGACAGCATCTTCCGTATCGGCGGCGACGAATTCGCCGTGGTTTTGTTCGGTATTGACGAAAACAGCAAAAAGATCATTCAAAACAAGTATGACCGCATCAACGACGCTCTTGTGGAAGACGCGCAAAAGGGCGCGCCGGAAGTCACCATCAGCGCGGGCGTCGCCTTTGGCACGAAACTGGGAGATACCATTATGTCGCAAGCGGATACCGCCCTTTACGCAAGCAAAAATTCCGGCAAAGCTTGTTGCAGCTTTTTCAAAAATTGAGTTTTATCAAAAAGCCCTCGGGGGATGACCTCGAGGGCTTTTTTTGTTTATTCTTGCTTGGCGTTTTCGGCGCCGTCTTCCGACTTCTTCTTTTTCTTCGCCGCCTTTTCCGCCGCCAAAATGGGGTTTTCCTTGGCGAAGTTTTCAATAAACACGTTGTAGTCGCTGCTGCTCATCGGCTTGGCGAAGAAGTAACCTTGAATGATGCGGCAACCCATTTCACGCAGCATTTGCAAGTCTTCGATGGTCTCCACGCCTTCCTGCGTGGTCTTAAGCCCCAACGTCTTACCCATATCGATAACGCTCTTTAAGATCACGCGGTCGGTCTTTTCCGAGATGCCCTTATCCAAGAAGAACTTATCGAACTTGATCTCGTCCATATTCAAAAGTTTCAAGACGTTGTAAGTGGAGTAGCCCGTTCCGAAGTCGTCGATGGAACACAGGAAGCCCGCGCTTCTGAGCCTGTTGGCGACGGTGGCGAGGTACTCGTAGTTTTCGTAAGCGAAGCTTTCGGTAAACTCCAACGTAATGAAGCCGTTGGCGATGTTGAAGTGCTGTTTTACCTTGATGTAGTAGTCCAAGAAATCGCTTTGAATGGCGGTAACGCGGGAGATGTTGACCGAGATCGGGTAGATCTTTTTGCCTTCCGCGACCCAACGCGCCATATTTTCGCAAGCGGTGTAGTAGATGTGACGGTCCAGCTTGGAAATAAAGCCGTTTTCCTCAAACACGGGCAGGAACTCCGCGGGGGAGCGGTAATTTTTTGCCTCCGAGTTGTACCAACGCACCAAGACTTCCGCGCCGTCGATACGATCGAGTTCCAAGTTGTACTTGGGTTGATAGAACACGCGGAATTCGCCCGCTTCGAGGGCGGCTTCCATACGGTTTTCTATCTCCGCCTTGACCATATAATTGGAACGGATGGTATCGTCGTAGAAGTTGCAGATACGGTTGATGTTGGTGCGCGACGGCAAGTCGGAGACTTCCATCGCCTTTTCCACCATCTTGTTGACGGGGACGATGGACGCCTTGCCCGCCTTGTAGACGCCAAACAGCATCTTCATATCGTAGTCGTCCGGAAGGTCGTCGCCGAGGTAGTGTCTGCGCGCCGCCTCAAACAAGCTGATCAAGCGGTTTTCCAAAGCCGCTTCGTCGCCGTAATGGAGAAGAAGGGCAAATTCACCGTTGTCGATATAGCCGTAGGTCTCCCCCGCCATCATTGCCTGCGCAAAGATGCTGCGGATATGACGAAGGATGTTTATCGCCGCGGCTTCGCCGTATTTTTCGGTAACGTAGTTGAAGTGCTGCACGTGCGAAACGACCACCGCGAAGGCGGAACCCTTGTTTGCGTTGACGATCTCCTGCGCGTCGCGCTCGAACTTCAAAAGCGTCGGGCATTGCAACATTTGATCCACCGTATCGATCTCCTCGATCTTTTGGAAGATACGACGGCGGGAAATGAAGTAATAGATCGTAAACACCAAAATGACCACGACCAAAACCGCCATCGTGACGATGCTGGTCTCGATCAAAGTAAACCCGTCGGAATAGACCTCGCTTTCACGGTAGACGCCAACGACGTACATACCCGCGTCTTTTTCGGTAGCGTAACCGATGGTCACCACGTATCCTTCGGTGCCGAAGCGAATGGACAACGTTTCATCCACGCCGCTTGCCAAGGCGTCTTTTACCTTGTCGGACGCGGTGGTGTCGTTGGAAAGATTTTCCAAATACTCAAAGATGGAATCGTTGACCGTAACGTTGCCTCTTGCGTGCAAAACGCCGAGGATCTGCGGCGCGCCGTGCCCGTAGTTTTGACAGCACAAAGCGACCAGTTCCGCGTGGGAAAGTTTTTCCTCGTCCAAATCGGTCTTAAAGGAAGTCAACAGTCCTTCCGTATAGTAGATCGCGATGCCGTCGATCAAGGTGCTGCCCGTGACGGGGGCGTAACAAGCCACGCTGGTCATCCCTCTTTCATCGTAGATCAAGCCGTAAGTACCCGTCGAACCTTTTTCACGGATCGCGTCGACGCGAGCGGTGCGGTCGGTGACCGCAAAGCCCGTTTCGTCAAATTCTTGATCCCCCAAAAAGTAATGCAATTGTATCAGTTCGCCGTCGTGCGTACCTGCGGAACGGACGTTGTTGAGCAAGTTGTGCAGATCGTGCCTGTCTTCAAGAGTCCCCGCCACGCGAGCGACCGCCTCGGTGTTTTCACGGATGTAATCGAGTTTGCCTTCAAACTTCTCCTGCGCGTCCAAAGAGTACACCTGCGCGGCGCGCACGGCTTGTTCACTGGACCCCGTGTAGTATTGAAGAGTAAGCACCACGATGTTGACCACCGCGATGATGCTTACGAGGATCAGCAAAACGAAAGCGATATCCACTCTACGCGTTTTAAATTGATCCATTGGTCACTCTCCTTTCCCTTCGTCGGAAGCGTTTTCGACATTCTTCGACGCTTTTTCGACATCTTTCGACAGTATTTTATCTTTATCCGATGCGGTTTCGACATCTTTCGACAATATTCCCGCTTCTTCGCTATCGGTTTCGCTGCGTTCCGCCGCGTTTTCGACATTATTCGACACGCCCTCTTCCTTTAGACGGCGGACTTCCTCGTCGATCAAACGACGGATCTCCTTTTGCTTTTGTTCCTCGTCCTCTTCCTCTTTGGCTTTTACCGCTTCCTTGACGTCGGGGATCACGCAGATCACCATCGTCGCAAGGAACAAGATCACGAGGACGGCAAAGCCCACGGGGGTCATCGCCACCCTGCCGAGGTAAGTCATTCCGTCAAGGGTCTTGACGTATTTGCCCACGACGTCCTCCGGCTTGGGGGAGTAGATGCCGTCGGTAGACGCGTTGTTATCCCCTTTGGTCACGAGGGTATCGCCCGACTTGAAAGTCAAGCGATGGGTGTTGAACTTGCCCTTGATGCGCGGATCGGAAGAACGGAAGACGATGATATCCCCCACTTCCACGTCGTCCGCCGTCGCCTTTTCCACCAAAATATAGGTCTTTGGCGGGATGGCGGGATCCATGCTTTCGGTCATCACCCACATCGTCGTTTTGTTGAACAAAAAGACGGGGTTTGCGCTGACCTTGGACAGAATGAACAACGCCATAAACAAAGCGACAACCAATCCCAAAAGGATCTTGAGCGACAACTTGGCGATCTTTACGCCCTTGGATTGCTTCATTTTCTACCTCTTCCGAAAAACCTCGAAAAGATGTTTTTCTTCTTAGGCGCCGCGCCTTGCTTGGATGAAGCTTGTTGCGGCTTGTTGAAGGACGCCTGCCCGAAGATCTGATCCGCCGTAATGGGCTTGGGCGTCAAGACGTCGCCGTCGGGCGGCACTTCGAAGGTCTCTTTTTCGGGAAGAGGCTCTTCCTCTTTGGGAAGGGCAAAGATCACTTCGTCGCCGGAAGACAACGCTTCCACGCGGGCAAACAAGGGATCTCCCTCCGCGCCTTCCAGATCGGGCTTTTTGTCCTCTTCCGGAAGGGATTCGATGATCTCCTCTTCTTCCGCGCGTTTTAAGGACTTGCCTATCTCGGCGGAAGTCACGCCCGCTTCGTCCAAGACGAGTTCCTTGACTTTCTTCCGCTTGTTCTTCTTTTCTTCCTGCAATTTATACGCCGCAACTTCTTCGGTGTAGTCGTACTCCTCTTTGGGGGCTTCGGCGCGACGTTTGATCCTTTTCAGCCGCTCCTTTTGCAGGGCGGTGATCACGCGACGACGCACTTCGCCGGTGATGAGAGACTCCTCTTCCGTAATGGGCGCAAAGCTTTCCTTTTGCTTCAACACGGGGTTCTTGGCATCCTTGCCGTCCGCGATCTCCTTGATGATGTCAAGCGCTTTTTTGAGTCCGCGCGGCCCCTTTACCTTCAACAGACAGGGGGTGGCAAGGAACTTTTTGACGTCGTCCTTTTCGGTCAACCCGTACTTGCGGATCATCTCTTCCGAAAGGGGCATAAAGTACACGCGCAAAGTCTTGCCCATCAGCATCACGCGGGCAAGCGTCTGTCTGCCCCTGTAAAAATCCACGTGATCGAAAGCGTTTCTTTCGTGTACGCCCGCTTTAGAAAGAAGGGCGTTGGCGATGGCGCAGTAGTATTCCTTGATCTCGTCGTCCGCAACGCGCAGTTTGGCGGCGAAGGACTTGACCAATACGACGGTATCCTCTTCTTGCGGGGCTTGCGGCGCGACGTCTTGTTCCTCGACGGCTTCCCTCTCCTCAAAGACGGGCGGCGTATAGGCGTCGTAGGTCGCGGGGGTGTTGTCCACCGAAGAACGGATGCTTTCGCGCTCCGCCGCTTCCCTCTCCTCGCGTTCCTGTTCGAGTTGGCGCAAAAGTTCTTCGCGCTCTTTTAAGAGGCGAGCCTGCTCCTCTTTCCATTCGGTCAAAGAGATCTCTTCCGCTTGCAGGGCTACGTCCACCCAAAAGGCGGTTTGATCCTCTTCCTCTTCGGAAAGGGTCGGGGCGACCTCTTCCTTTTGCTCCCCGACGTACTGCGGGGGAAGTTTGTAGTCGACCTCGGCGTCCTCTGCCTTTGCGGCAAGGGGAGCTGCCATATCCGCAAAGCGACGGAACAACAAATACTGTTGCGCCGCGCCCTGCATCACAAATTTTTGTTGCGCTTCGGAGATCTCCAATTCACTTTCCGAAGTGGAAACGCCGTTTGCCTGCTCGTCGTCGTAACCTTCCAAAAACTCCCAAAGCTCCAAACATTGTCTGAGGTCTTTGTTTTTGAGGATCGGGTTGGTGCGCACCACGGGGGGACGCACGACGGCGGAGCCCATCATCGAACAAAACTCGCTGCCGCGATAGTCCGAAATGACTTCCTTCAGCTTTTTGACGCGAGCCCAAAGGTCGCTTTGGAAGAAGGAGTTCTTTTCCTTTTCCTCGGTGGGGATCGAAACTTCCATATTCAAGGAAACCTTGCCGAGTTCCTCCCCGTTGCGGATCACGTCGGTATACTCAAACACCGCCTTTTTGCGGCTGGCGCCAAACTCCGCCGCCTCGTCGTGACGGGTCACCACGAAGTCGTACAAGCGGATCAAAAGGGTGTTGATGAATTTGTTTTCGTAGGTCATCACCGATTCGTCACGGAAGACGTTGAGAAG
>DMCI01000097.1 GCA_003445835.1 Clostridiales bacterium | reverse complement strand
TGATCCTCGTTGGGGTCGATGTTCACGGCGCAGTCACCATAGACCATGACGTCCTTCTCGCCGTACTTGGAACCCTCGGGGAGGCACATAATGAAGCAGCTGGAAACGGTGCTGATGCCGGGAGCAGTCTTAATGATCTGAAGCGCGGGACGAAGGGTGTCGCCCGTGCTGTGCACCGCACCGGAGACCATACCGTCGGCGTCGCCCGCCTTGATCATCAAGACGGAGAAATAAGAGCAATCCAAAGCAAGTTTTTCCGCCTGCTCAAGGGTCATGCCCTTCGCCTTGCGAAGTTCGTACNNCCGTCCGCATCGCCTTCCTTGACCATCATCATCCCGTAGTACATCGGATCCGCCACCAGCTGGGCGGCCTTCTCCTCGGTGAGGCCCTTCGCCTTGCGAAGTTCGTACAGCAAAGCGGCGTACTCCTTGGTCTTGGGGCTGGTGGCGGGATCCACGATGGTGACGCCGTCCAGTTTTGCGTCGGGGCACTTTGCCTTGATAACGTCGGGGTTGCCGATCAAGGTCAGACGCGCGATCTTTTTGGCGCTGATGATCTCGGCAGCGCGGATAATGCGCTCCTCTTCCCCTTCCGCAAGCACGATATGCTTGTTCAACAATGCGGCTTTTGCTTTGATTTCATCCATCAATTTAGACATTTTGCGATCTCCTTTATAAAAAGATTTGTTTTCGTTAGAAAAAAATGTATAATAATTATACCCCCCGCGCGGGAAAAAGGCAAGGAGAAACGAGCAAGAAAATCAACGGAGTTATGAAAATAGTTGCCGTAACAGCTGAATTCAATCCTCTTCACAACGGGCACCTGCGTTTGCTTGAAAAAGCAAAGGCGCTTAAGCCCGACGTTCTTCTCGTTATCTTAAACGGAGACCTTACGCAACGCGGCAACCTTGCCTTGTTTGACAAGTACACCCGCGCAAAGCACGCCCTGCTTGCCGGCGCGGACGCGGTGATCGAATTGCCGCAAATATACGGCGTAGCCTGCGCGGAAAGATTTGCCGACGCGGCGGTAAAACTCCTCGCCCCTCTGCCCGCGGACGAAAAGGTGCTTGCCTTCGGCAGCGAAGAGGGCGACCTCACTCTTTTGAAAAACGCGGCTGAGATCCTTTCGGACGAACCCGCCGAACTTTCCGTCGACTTAAGAGAATTGATGGATATGGGCTTTTCATACCCTGCGGCGCGGGCGCAAGCCTTTGCGTCTTACACCCAAAAGAAAGGCATAAAAGTCGCCGACCTCACCAAACCAAACAACATTCTTGCGATCGAATACCTTCGCGCCGTTTTTAAGCGCGGCGGCGTGACCCCCTTCACCGTCAAACGAACGGGGGATTATCACGACCGAGAGTTAAACGTCGAGGAGCCTTCCGCTTCCGCCATCCGCGCGGCAGTCGCCGCCGGCAAAACCGAAGAAGTATTTGCCGCCCTGCCCCCCTACGTTGCGGAAAGTTTGAAGGACTTTGTTTTCAAAGACAACCTTTCCCCCATTTTGCTTTACAGACTCAGCGAGATGACCGCGGCGGAACTCAGAGACGTGGCGGACGTATCCGAAGGCATTGAAAACCGCATCTTGCGCTTGGCGGGGGAATGCGTGGACGCAGGATCCTTGGTCAAAGCAGTTTCCACAAAAAGATATACCGAATCCCGCGTGCGTCGCATTTTGGTAAACGCCCTATTGCGCGTGGATCAAGATACTTTTGAAAGCGGCGTGGACGCGCCGCCCTACTACAAAGTCCTCGGCGTCAAAAAAGATAGGACGGACGTCCTTTCGCTGTTCTCTCGCGCCGGCACCGTGCTGACGGGTGAGCAGGAAGCCAAGGAAAGCGGCATTCCCTCCGCCGTGATCGACGCCAAAGCGCACGACTTATACCGCGTGGCGACCGAGTCCGACCTTGAAGACGGAATGATCCTTCTTTAATTCAAAAACAAAAATCCGATCGGCACGCACAAACCGAACGACAACGCCGCCTGCGTAAATTTTATCAGCAGGAATTTTGAAAATTTCAACCCCGTTTTTCCCAAAAACGCGATCGACTGCAACAGGACGGAAAGTCCGCCGAAGGACACGGCAAAACAACAAAACGCCGCCGTCCAAACTCTTTTTGCGCCGAGGAGCGAAAACTCCACGCAACCGCGCGTGACCTCGAAGACCGAGTAAAAGAAAGCGCCGAGCGTCGTATGATGCAACGCGCCGCCCGCCCCCGCTTTTGTCAAAACGTCGAAGACCACGTCGCCGAGGAGGTTGGCGACGGCGATGAACCCGCCGACCAAAGCCAAGGAAAGCACGCTTTCGTACATCGCTTCGGATAGTACATTGTCGCTTCTTTTTATGTCCGGCAAGGCAAACGCTTCCCGCCTGCGCTTTTTGCCGCGGTAGAAAAAACCGTTTAAGACGGCGCCGAGATAATGCGCGACGAGAATGACCGCCCCCGCGCCCGCGTCTTTTAAGACGACGGCGCCTACGCTGCCCAATACGAACATACTGCCGCTTGTAGAGCAAAAGGACGCCGCCCGCGCCGCATCCTCCTTGCAGATCAATCCTTTTTCGTACACGTCAGCAAGGACGCGCGCCCCGACGGGATACCCGCTTAAAAAACTCATCAAAAAGGGATACGCCGCGATAGGATCCGTGCGATAAAGTTTGGCGACGGGCCTTCCGACCGTGCCCGCAAGCGCCGTGACGCATCCCGTCATAGTCAAAACCTTGGTGAAAAAGAAGTACGGAAGCATCGACGGAAGCACCGAAGAAGAAAACAGCAACACCCCTTTTTGCACCGACGCGAAATACCGCGCGGGAGAAAGCAGGAGCGCCGCAAGAACAAACAGCACCGAAAGCGGAAGGACAAACTTGCGCATAGTAACTATACGCATAAAAAAACCGAGATATGCCACCTCGGTCAAAAACAATCGTTTTTATCGCATAAATAGGAAAAAATCAATTTGTACTGCCGCCGCCGGAACGCTTCCACAGTTCCTCACGGAGGCTTTCGATCGTCATCATCGTCTCGTTCATTTTGACGGCGATGTCGTAAAGTTGCTTATCCAAGTTTTGGTGGACGGAAATGCGAAGATTTTCGCAATAGTCCTGCGTAGTGTTCTCGATCTCCGCGGCGTGCTTTTTGGCTTCGGTAAGCACCTCGGAATCGTGTACGAGTTTTTCACGCGTATCGTTGGCGTTTTGAACGATGGCTTCCGCCCTGCGATTTGCTTCCGAGATGATGGCGTCCCCCTGACGCAAAAGCGCTTGCGCCTCGTAGAAGCATTGCGGGATCGCCTCGCGCAAGCGGGAAAGGAGCGCCGTGACTTTTACTTCCTCCACGTAGCACTTGCCGAAGATGTTCTTTTTGCCCAAGACTTCCTTTTCAAGTTCGTCAATGATCTCGGTGACGTCCGTCATGACCTCTCCTCCAAATACTGCGATGCGAGGGCGTAGACGCCTTCGTCGATAAAGGAATGATCCGCGCCGCTCATCAGTCCTTCCCTCGCCTTGGTGGCGCTGACGTTGCGAAGTCGCACGTCGGAGAGGAAGAACACGGTCTCAACACCGTGAGCGCGGTTGAAATCCGCCATTTCAAGCTCGTAAGCAAGATCCGCTTCGTCACGGATACCGCGCACGAAAAAGTCCGCCCCGATGGCTTTTGCGGCGTCCACCGCCAACCCGTCGAAGCCAAACACGTTGACCCTATCGCCAAACACCGCCTGGATCATACAGATACGTTGCTCCTCGGTAAAAAGAGGAAAACGATCGGGATTGACCAAAATACCGACCGAAACCTCGTCGAAAGCGCGAAGGGCTTTTTCAATGATATCCTGATGTCCGCGGGTGATCGGATCAAAACTACCCGTAACCAAACACTTGCTCATACTTGAATAATACAAAAAAAGCGGGCGTTTGTCAAGATTCGCCCGAGATTTGTATGAAAAACTATCAAAATAGGATCAATAGGACAAAAGTTCAATAGTCACGCTGCCGTATTTGCGGGAGTCAAACACCTTCAAAGCGCCTTCGTAGAGGAAGGGGATCTCGGTGGCGTGTTCCAACACCATGACGCCGCCGTCCGCCAAAAAGCCGCCCTCGGAGATCTTGTCCAAAACGTCCTTTTCCACCCCCGCTTTGTAGGGAGGATCCAGATAAATAATATCGAATTTTTGCCCCGCCATACGTTTTAAGGCGACGCCGTACTCGACTTCGACGATCTGCGCTTCGTTGCCGATGCCGATCTTGCGAAAATTGCGCTTGATGAGATCGACGCTTTCCCTCGATGCGTCCACCGTGACCGCCTTTACCGCGCCGCGGGATAACGCTTCGACGGTCATTGCGCCGCTGCCGCCGAAAAGGTCCAAAAACGCCGCGCCCGCCACCCTGCCTTGCAGGAGATTGAAGACGTTTTCCTTGATCCGATCCGTCGTGGGACGGACGGATTGATCTTTGGGCGAAAAGAGCTGACGCCCTTTGTACTTCCCTGCGATGACTCTCATTCGATACGCTCCTTATCGGTCAAAACGATCTGCGGAGAAAGATCGAACTCTTCCATAGGAACGCGATCGCATTCCTGCTCCGAAAAAGCAAGCGCGACGCCCTTGCCCGTAAAATCTTTCAAAAAACGGTCGTAGTAGCCTTTGCCGCGTCCCAAGCGATGCTTGTCCTTGTCAAAAGCGATCAAAGGGATCACGACGAGATCGGGCGTGACGGTAGTCGCCTCCCCGACGGGTTCCTCCACGCAATAGGTGGGATTAAGTTCCAACCTGTCGCCCGTTTTGTACGAAACGAAGCACATATCCTCCCCTTCCGTCCGAGGCAAAAACACCTGTTTGCCGTCCATAAGAGCGTGACGGATCGCCGCACGGGTATCCGCTTCCTCTTCGGTGGAAAAATAAAAGAAGATCGTGCGCGCCGACTTATACTCCGGCGAAGACAAAAATCTTGCCGTGATCGCGGCGTTTTTGATGACGCGATCTTCCACGGACATCGCCGCGAGTTTTGCTCTTACGGATTTGCGAATCAACTTTTTTTCAAACATAGACCTTTTCCGCCCTCGGCACGTCGTAGCCGAGCAGTACTTCGTAAGGGATGGTGCCCCGCTTAGCGGCGACATAGCAAGCATCCGCTTCTTTTGAAAGTATTATAACACGCCGACCCACCTTCAAGTCAACGTGATCGGAGATCATTTCAAAACTATCCATCGAAACGGCGGCGATCGTAAGCCGCCGCCCCGCCGACAAAACTTTGCGTCCGACTTCGCTGCGCGCGACGCCGTCGCCGTACCCACCGAGAACGGTATAGGCTTTGAGTCGTTTCGGCGCGCGAAAAACGCCCGAATAGCCAAGCGTTTCCCCCTCTTCGATGATTTTTGTCTTAATGACCTCGCTGCTCACCTTCATTGCCTTTTCAAGCGAGAGCGTTTTCGTCACCGCATCCGTCGGATACCCGTAGAGGGCAAGCCCGACGCGAAGGTAATCGAACTCCCCGGAAAAAGGCGCGCCGCATCCCGTTACGGAAGTGACGAGTTTTTCTTCCCCGCCCGCGTCCGAAAGCGCGTTTTTGATCGCGCGGATCGCACGGCGAAAAGCTTCGTTTTGACAAAGGACGTTTTGGACGGAGGACTCCTTGTAATGGGTGGCAGCGCCTTCGATCTTAACGCCTGCGCGCGTAAGAAACAGCGTGATCTCGCGGCATTCCTCGGGACGAAACCCCAGTCGGTTCATCCCGCTGTTGACCTTGATATGACACCTTTTGACGCCAAGCGCCGCCGCCCGTTTGGCAACGTCGAAGTCACCGATCAACGGGATCATATCGTAACGACGACAAAGCCCCACGGATGAAAAAGACGGAGCGGTAACGAGGATTTGTTTACCGGCTTCCCTTAAAGGTACGCCTTCTTCCTCCGTAGCCACTCCGTAATACTCCGCCGATATCGCCCGCGCCACCCGCGCCGCGCCGTGCCCGTAGGCGTCGGCTTTCAGCATCGGGATCAAGGGTTTATCGACCGTTTTTGCAATGCGTTCCGAGTTGCGCTTGATCGCGCCGAGAGAGATCTCCACTTTCATACCGCATTTTATGCGGCGGGAAAGAGATTATTTCTTGTTGGCGTAGTAATTGATCAAGCAACCGTCCTTGATGATGGTTTTTTCGTCGTCGGTGAGTTTGTCCACGTACGCCGTATCTTTGATGACCTTGCCCCCTCTTACGATATAAAGAGCAAAGGGCTTATCCGCAAGGAGACTTTCCTTGACGTCGGGAACGATGACGATATCGCCGACCTCGAAGTTTGCCTGCGTGAGATAAGGGATCATACCCCAGTTGATCAAGTTGCTGCGATACCTCTTGGTAGCGTACTCCACCGCAAAGTTGGCGCCCGCGCCGAGGACTCTTTGACAACTTGCCGCCTGCTCACGCGCGCTGCCGTCGCCCGGTTTTACGGCGTAGATGGCGGAAGTGATCAACGTATCGCCCTTCAAAGTCAAACCGCTGACCTTGACGGCGTCGGCAACTTCCTCCGAGAAGACGCCGCTTGCAAGATAATCGTCCGCTTCCTTTTTGACCACTTTGCACCTGCCGACGTACTC
>DMCI01000038.1:269-3593 GCA_003445835.1 Clostridiales bacterium | reverse complement strand
GCACGTGGCGTTCGGCGCGATGGCGGTGGCTGCCGTCGTCGGTCTCACCAACCAAATGTTCATCGTGATGCCGGTCACGGTGGTCTCGGCGATCCTGCTTTTAAGAACGGGACAAAACGCCCGTATCAAAGGGGACGCGTCCGTCGCGTTGATCTCGGTGTTCGCGCTTGCCCTCGGCTATCTTTTGATGAACCTTTTCCCCACCTCGGCAAACGTTTCCGCCGACGTGTGCGGCACCCTCTTTGGGTCGGTGTCCATTTTGACTTTGTCCCCCGCGGAAGTGTGGGTATGCAGCGGGCTTTCCCTCTTGACGGTGGCGGTGTTCGTCATCTTCTACAACCGTATTTTCGCCGTGACCTTTGACGAGAACTTTGCCAAGGCGACGGGGGTGAAAACGGAGATTTACAACTTGATCATCGCCGTTATCATCGCGGTGGTTATCGTGCTTGCGATGAACCTCGTCGGTTCTTTGTTGATCTCCGCTTTGATCATTTTCCCGGCGCTTTCCGCAATGCGCGTGTTCAAAAGCTTTTTGTCCGTTACAGTTTGTGCGACGGTGCTTTCGGTGGCGACGGCGTTTATCGGGTTGATCCTTGCCATCGGGTTGCCGCAGGGCGTGCCCGTCGGTCCCACCATCGTGGTGGTGCAAGCGGTGGCGTTTGGCGTATTTTACTTGGTCGGCTTCATCAAGGGGAGGGTCAAAGCGTGAAAAAAGTCTTGATCGTTTTGCTGCTTCTTTGTCTTTTGGTATCTGCGTTTGCCTGCGGCGGTAAGGAAGAGATTAATTTGACGGAAAGCACCTTCTTTTACGGGATGCTGACCATCACGATGTATCCCGATGAGTACGTCAACAAAAAGATATCCTTCGATTGCTTTACCTACCGTTTGACGGATACGTCGGGCACCGACTATATGTGCGGGGTCCGAAAGTGTTCTTCGGGCTACGGTTGCAAGTGCGGTAAGGATACCGTCATCGGTTTTATTTTGGAGTACGACGGAGAGATCCCCGAACCCGTCAATCAAAGCGAAGATACGCCGGATAAGGCTTGGATCCACGTGGAAGGGGAACTTGCCTCGGCGGAGTTGACGGAACTTGAGATCTACGGGTATAATGGGGACCAAGTGACCTACGAGTACGTCGTGTTTTGTACCTTTAAGGTATCCTCTTTGACGCCGATCGAGGACTACTCCGGGCTTTCGTATTACGTTACGGCGTGAGGAGAAAATGGAAAAAACGACTTGGAAAAGGAACAAACGCAACAAGTCCCCGCGGCGGGAGAAAAGAAGCCGATAAAAAAATCGGATATCGGTATCTTCGTATTTTTGGGGATCATGGCGTTGCTTGTGATCGCCGCCGTCGTGTTTGTGATCTACGTTTGTTCGGGCGCGGCAAGCGGTTGCAATTGCGCGCAGTGTTCAAAGTAAACGTCCGAGTCGTATCAATATCGAATAGGAGAAAGCTATGGCAAACAAAGCGAATAAAAAATATTTGGAATCAAAACTCAAGTTGGAGCAGGAAAAGCAGTATCTTGCCAAGCGTAAGGTGCTCAGACTGTTTTCTCTCGCGGCGCTCGTTTTATCCGTCGTGTTACTCTTGTTGATGCTTGCCAACTGGGCGGCGATCTACAACACCGATATGGCGGGCAATGAGATCGAAGTCAGCGGCTACAACTGCGTTTCGGCGGGGATCTCGGGTGATTATACCAGTATGGATACGGGCAGATTCGGCAATATGGCTGTTTTCAACTACCATATCCCCGCGTATATCCAAAAACTGTGCGCTTTGAGCGTGGCAGCGCTTTTTGTCGTCATTGCGCACGTTTTGATCAACTTGTTTGCCTTGATCACCAACAAGCAGGGCGCGTTCAACGTCGTCGGCATCGTGTTCGCCGTGGCGGAAGCAGCGCTTTTCATCGCTTGTCACGCGGTGGCTATCTCCTTTAATAACGCGGGTATTCTGCATACTTATTGCAACGATAACCCCGCTTGTTCGGTGCAATCTCACGCCATTTTGCCTGCGTTGTTTGCTTTGATCTCCCTTGCGGCGCCAATTTTGGCTTTGATCCGCGCTTCCAAGATCAAGCCGCTTGAAGCCCCCGCGCAAGATACGGCGAAGGGTGAAAAACGCAAATAAAGCATTTTTTAATCCGAAACGGCAAGAAGATCCTATCCCAAAGGGTCTTCTTTTTTTGAAAACCCCTCTTGAAATGCATGTGCGCGGTATGCTATAATAAATTTACAAAATCTTGCAGAAAAGGAGAATACTATGGGCGAATACAGCAAATTCATATCTGAAAAACGCAGAGCGGTGCCTACCCCCAAAGATTTGGTGGATGAAAACGGCAAGGTCGTTTTCGGCACTTTTGACAAAGAGTTTGAGACGATGGAGCTCCTCCGCGCCAAGAAGCCGACCAAGGCTCCCGACTTTTTGAGGAAGTTCAAGCTTACCCTTTGGGAAGCCACCGAAGTCCATCTGAAAAACGGTGTTTTGCTCGCCGTCGTATGCGATATGGGCATCTTCGGCAAACAGCTCAATATGTTCTACGATAAAAGATCCAAAAAGGTCTACTGCTGGGACACCCAGATCAAGAGCAAAGATACCATCATCGCTCCCAACCTTTTGAACGGCTCTATTGCCAAGGCGGAGTCCGACGTCGGTTTCGTCAAGTACGTCAACAACTTCCAGGACGGCAAGGCGGAGCTTTCCGGTAAGCACACCGTGGGCGGTAAGGCGTTCTGCTTGGTCACGCAAGGCAGGGAGGATAAGACCGCGGTCGCCGCGATCAAGGAAAACAAGGTCTACGATCCCGAGCTTGCCACCATCGAGTACGATTTCAAGCTGACCAATCTTTCCGATCCGTGCGTGGTTTCCATCCCCTTCCCGTACAGCGACAACCGTACCCTTTACAGCCAAAAGAACTTCTTCAAGGCGGAAGGTAAGCTTATCATCAACGGCGAAGAAATGTTGACCGACGACGAAAGCGTCGCAATCATCGACGATCACAGAGGGTACTATCCGCGTCGCGCTCACTACGACTGGGTCACTACGATGGGCAAGTGCGATGTCGACGGGGAAAAGAAGTTCCTCGCCTTCAACCTCACCCGCAACCAGTCCATCAATCAAGAGGATTACAACGAAAACATCCTTTGGCTTGAGGGCAAGTCCAGCCTCCTCCCGCCCGTGAAGTTTACGAGGTCGGTGGAAACCAAGGACTTTATGAACTATTCGGAATGGCTCGTCAAGGACGAACACGATATGGTCAACTTGAAGTTCAAGGTCTACGGCATCAACCCGATGGTCCTGCATGCGTTGGTGGTCAACAT
>DMCI01000038.1:0-187 GCA_003445835.1 Clostridiales bacterium | reverse complement strand
TACTTCGTCGCTTGGGGTGAACTTGAGGGCTATATCCGCGACGAGGACGGCAAGAAGTACATCCTCGACGGTATGATGGGTATGGGCGAAGATAAGACCCTTCTGCTCTAAAACGTCAAACGACAAAAAGGTCCGAAGCGTTTGCTTCGGACCTTTCTTTTTTTATCGCACGTATTATTTTATTCCC
>DMCI01000078.1:4173-10970 GCA_003445835.1 Clostridiales bacterium | reverse complement strand
CGCGCGTAAATCAAACCGACGTAGCCTTCGGGGATCTCCACCGAAAGCCCCGTGCGGACGAGGACGGTCTCCCCCGCCCCTATCGTTAGGGACTCGCCTTCGATCAAGGCGTAAAGGTCGGCGCCCGCCGCATAGGCGGAACCGTAGGTGGGAAGGATGGCGCGGTCATCGAGCTTTTTCACTTTGACGATCATAATTTACTCCTTTTGGGGAAAGAGGGCGTCTTGGATCATCTCTTTTAAGAGGTCGACGTTCTCTCCGAATTTTGCGCTGATATAAAATTTGCCTTCTTCGCGCGTCGCTTTATCCGCCTTGTTATAGACGGTGATGATGGGGACGCTTGCGGCGCCTATCTCCTCGATGACCGACTGAACGGTGGCGATTTGCGACGCCATCTCGGGGGAAGAAGCATCCACGACGTGGATCAAAAGGTCGGCGTAACGCACTTCGTCCAACGTGGACTTAAACGCTTCCACGAAGGTATGCGGCAAGTTGCGGATAAAGCCGACGGTATCGGTGAGGACAAAACTGCCGCGCTCGGTCCAAACGCTGCGACTGACGCTGTCCAAAGTGGCAAAGAGTTTGTTTTCCGCATACAGGTCGGAACGGCTCATTTGATTGATCAAAGTGCTTTTGCCCGCGTTGGTGTAGCCGAGGAGCGTCACGCTTTTGACGCCGCTTTGCTTGCGCTTCCTGCGGCGAAGTTCCCTCCCTTGTTCAAGGGAGTGTAACTTTTCGGAAAGCTCGGAAATGCGCTTGCGGATATGTCTGCGATCGACCTCGAGTTTGGTCTCGCCCGCGCCGCC
The DNA here is from genome assembly GCA_003445835.1 of Clostridiales bacterium. Taxonomy (GTDB): domain Bacteria; phylum Bacillota; class Clostridia; order Christensenellales; family CAG-1252; genus CAG-1252. Next base: position 10,164 of record DMCI01000078.1, on the reverse strand, counting down.
CATAGCATACAAACCGCCGCGCTGACGGCTCATATTTGCGCCTTGTCCGACCAAAAGCGGAAGGGTGTACTTCAATCGAGCAAGTTCCACCTGCAACCTGCCTTCCGCCGTGGTGGCGTGCTTCTCGAAGATCTCCAAAATAAGGGTGCCGCGGTCAATAACGGTGCGGCCGAGTTTTTCCCCGATCGCCGCGTGTTGCGCCGCGTTCAAAGGCACGTCGAAGATCACGATCGCCGCGTCTTTGATCTGCGCTTCCATAGCGATCTCGTCGATCTTGCCGCTACCGACGTAGTAAACCGAGTCCACCGTCGTCCTCTTTTGCATGATCCTGCCGACGGGGTCGTAGTTTGCCGTCTCCGCCAAACGCTTGAGTTCATACAAAGATTCCTCGTCGCCGACGCCTACCAGCAAACAACGGTTGTTGACTTCCTCCTTGACGGAAGACTTGTTCTTACCCACCGCATCGCATTCCACGATCATCTGAAGAAGGGCGGCGTTGTCCATCGAGGCGATATCCACGTCCGTGATCTTGACCCCCGTCGGCGTGACGTAGCCGACCTGCATTTTGCGGGCGCCCTGTTGAGATACGCCCACGGCAGCCAAACAATCGTAGTTCATCTCCTTCAAAGCGGAAATATCCGCGGAGGACAGCATCGCGGAGCCCTTGGGGTGAGTGTGGATCACGCGGATCTTGCACTTGGAATTCTCCCCCCTGCGTTTGCCGACCGCAAGGGCGTCCACCGTAAGAGCGTCGCCGACGGCAATGGCTTCCACCCTGCCCGCGCGACTGATAAAGACGGAGACTTCCCGCCCCGTTTCCTGCGTGAATTCGGTGATCACGGAAAGAGTTTCCTCGCTGACCAGCGAAGTTTTGTCGGTGAAACCGAGGTGTTTTTCCAGCCGCCACAAAAGGGCGCGCTTGATGCCGTTTATATTGCCGTGGATCATATTGATATTATAATAAAAATTCATAGGATTATCAAGTCTATCGCGCGGAATAAATAGGACGAGCGCGTCATAAGGTTAAATATGATTCTTTTTAGAGGAACGCTATGAAAAAAGCATATTTCGGTATCCTGCTTGTCCTTGCGTTGTCGCTTGCCCTGTTTGTCGGATGTAAAAAGACGCCCGCGGAGACAAAAAGCCCCTTGGAAAAGAGGGTCAGCACCTATCACGACGCCGTTTACGTCGGCGCAAACGAAGACTTTAACGCAAGCTTCATCACCGGCGAAGGGGAAAAACTTATCGTGATCGACGGCGAAGTGGGCGATCTTGCGCCTTTTGCCACTTTGACCGTCACCCCCCTTTCCGCCTCTTTGTTCAACAATACCTACAGTTACGTTTTGAAAGGAGAAAACGGCGAAAGGACCGGTGACCTTGCAAAAGACGTGGTCGGCGCATTTTTCACGGCGGAAGTCGAAAACGCAAAAGAGATCGGCAAGATCCTTTCCGTCACCGTCCGCGCGGAAGGCGTTTCGGAAAGCGAGATCTCCCTTGCAAACAAACTTGACGGCGCCCTCACCTGGAAGGAGATCCTTGCCGCGGCGGGAGAGGAACTGAAGGACGTCATCACCGCTGAAAGCGACACGGGCAACCTTGAACGCGAAATTTACGTCAAACTCGTCAACGCCCTATCCGCGGAAGACGCACCCTATTACTACTACGTTTCCTTTATCAAATCCCCTTCCGATTATTGGGCGCTTCTTCTTGACCCCGTGACGGGCAAAGTGATCAGCAAAAAAGTTTGAAAGTTTTGTTCGAGCGCTTGACAGCCGCTTATGCGAGTGCTATCATACAATAAACCCATTAAAACGATAGGTTGAATTATCGCAAGGGAATATTACAAGGAGGATTTTGTATGAAGAGCAAAAGCATAGCGATCTACGCGTTGATGAGTGCCCTCGTGATGGTGGCGACCTTTGTCGTGCGCATCCCGATGGTTGCTACCGACGGCTATTTGAACCTCGGTGACGGAGTCCTCCTGTATTGCGGCGTGGCGTTCGGACCGGTGGCGGGACTCATCGCCGGCGGCATAGGCAGCGCCCTTGCCGATATGATCGCAGGGTACGCGCATTGGATCCTGCCGACCTTTTTGATCAAAGGTTTTGAAGGCGCCTTGGCGGGGATGCTCTTTTGGGCACTTGGCAAGGGAGGCAAAAACAGATTTCTTTCCGCGTCGATCTCTTCAGTGCCTGCCGCCTTGGTGATGGTCGTCGGGTACTTCTTCGCTTCCTGGATCATGAAAGGCAGCGCGGCGGTAGCTTGGACAAGCGTGCCCGGCAACGCCGTTCAAGGCGCGATAGGCGTCGCCCTCGCCCTCTTCCTGCTGGCGACGACGGCTCGCATCAAAAACTTCGGTGCGATCGTCGGCAAAAACCAATTTTACGACTTGAAGATCGACCCGAAAGAAGAAAACAAATCGCACAAATCGTAAAACGTAACGAGCAAATAAAAAATCCGCTTAACGTATTGCCGTCAAGCGGATTTTTTACGTTGAAAGATCAAAGCGAAGCGGTATAGCCCGCGTCGGTGACGGCGGCAACAAGCGCCGCGGCGTCCGCCGCGCCGTAAACCGTGGCGGTCTTTGCCTTGAGGTCGACTTTTACCTTCGTCACGCCGGAAACCTGGGCAAGCGCCTTTTCCACCCTTGCCTTACAATGCTCGCACATCATACCTTCGACGTGCAAAACGATGCTATCTTGCTTTTTGAAACACATATCGCATTCCTCCTTTTTTTGTTCGATCGGCGCTTTCGCGCGTTTATATCCGTTGATCCTAAGAGCGTTGGTCACCACGAAAAGGGAGCTTAAGCTCATTGCCGCCGCCGAAACAGTGGGCGTCAAAGAGAAGCCGAGGGCGGAAAATGCGCCCGCTGCGATGGGGATCGCCACCACGTTGTAGAAAAACGCCCAAAACAAATTGCCCTTGATGACGCGGAAGGTCTTTTTGGCAAGCAAGAAGGCGTCCGCAAGCGCGCCGATCTCGCCCGATTTCAACACGACGTCCGCCGTATCCACCGCTACGTCGGTGCCGGTGCCCATCGCAATACCGACGTCCGCCGTTTTGAGTGCGGGCGCGTCGTTGACGCCATCCCCCGTCATTGCGGTAACGAAACCTTGCTTTTTGTATTCCGCCGCGACGTCCGCTTTGTTTTCGGGAAGCATCCCCGCGACCGCCTCTTGGATACCCGCTTCCTTTTTGATGCGCTCGGCAGCGGCGAGGGAATCCCCCGTCAGCATCACTTCTTTGACGCCGTGCGAAGCGATCTTTTCCATCGTTTCTCTTGCTTGGGGCTTCAACGCGTCGGTGATTACGAAGAGGGCGAGAAGTTCCTTTTCGTTTGCAAAATAAACGACGGTCGCACCCTCGTTTTCTTTTTCGTATTTGCCGTCCGTTGCAAAAGGCAAAAGCGCGGCGTTGCCCACGAAGTAACGTTTGCCGCCGATGACGGCGACGCCCCCCTTGCCGGGAATATATTCGGTTTTATCGGATGAAAGGTCGCTTGCGCCGCAAAACGCCTTGATGCATTCGGCAAGCGGATGGACGGAAGACTCTTCCGCCGCCCGCGCCAAAGAAAGCACTTCTCCATCCGAAAGTCCGCTCAGATTGACGAATTTTTCGACCACGGGCTTGCCTTCGGTCAACGTTGCGGTCTTATCGATCAAAAGACAATTTACGTGGCTGAGCGTTTCGATACTTTCCGCATTTTTATAAAGTACGCCGAGGGACGCGCCCTTGCCCGCCGCCGCCATCACGGCGACCGGAGTCGCAAGCCCGAGCGCGCAGGGGCAGGAGATCACGAGCACGCTGACAGCGTACTTAAAAGCGCGATCGAGATCTTTGCTGACAAGCATCCAAACGAGGAAGGTCACGACGGCGATCACCGTCACGACGGGAACGAACACCCCCGCGATCTTATCCGCGACGCGCTGCACCGGCGCTTTTGAGACAGACGCTTCTTTTACCATCTGCACGACGCGGGAGAACACTGCGTCTTCCCCCACCTTTTCGGCACGGATCAACAGATACCCTCCGGTCACGATGCTGCCCGAAATCACTTTGCTGCCGACGCCCGCTTCCACGGGAAGAGGTTCCCCCGTAACGGCGGAAGCGTCCAAAAACCCGTCGCCTTCCGCGACGACGCCATCTACGGGCACTCGGTCACCCTGTCGCAACACGACGATATCGCCGACTGCCACGTCTTCCCTTGAGATCACGACCTCTTCTCCGTCCCGCTTCACGCGTACGACGGTAGGAAGCAAACGAACGAGGGACTCCACTTCACGCCCCGTTCTGCTTTTGCTTTTTTCTTCCAAAAACTTACCGAGGGTAACGAGGGTCAAGACCATCGCCGAGGACTCGTAAAAAACCATCCCTTCCCTGCCGAAAAAAGTCAAAACGGTGATCGCCACGCTGTACGAAAAAGCGACCGTCGATGCAAGAGCAACGAGCGTATCCATATTGGGCACCCTTTTTAAAAGAGCGCGCGCACCGCTTGAAAAGAACTTGCGATTGACGACGATGACGGCAAGCGACAACAGCCATTGGATGACGTAAGAGATCGTTTTGGGCGGCTGAGGAAGATCGACCATCCCGCCCATGGAAAACCACAATAGCGGCAAAAGGAAAAGAAGGGAGATCAAAAAGCGTTTTTTCAAGCGGTCGCTTTCCTTGGTTTTTTGTTCCTCGCCGTACGGAAACACCGTATACCCAAGGACGGTCACCGCGGCGAGGACGGACTCCTCCGTAGCGGGCGCGTCGAAAGATACGGTCATACTTCTATCGAGAAGCGAGACCGCTACCTCCGAGACTCCCTCCACGCGGGAAACGTTTTTTTCGATACCGAGCGCGCAAGCCGCGCAGCTCATACCACCGACGCCGTACTTCTTTTTCATACCGTTATTATACCACGTTTTCAGCTTAAAACAAACTCTTATTCCGGCGCTTTGAGCGCGGCGACCATATCGATCTTTTTATTCTTTCGAGCGACGAGCAAGCTTACGACGAAGGAAACGCCCGCCGTTACAAGGATGGAAACGAGATAGGTCATAGGCCCTAAGCAGACTGCCATTTCATATTCCGAAGCCAACGCCGCCGTCAGCCATTTTAAGACCAACACGCCAAGCGGGAAACCCAAAACGACGCCGACTACCGTCATCAACATCGTCTGTCCGATCAAAAGCGCCGCGATCTTTTTGTTGTTGAATCCCACAACTTTCAAAGTCGCCATCTCCAAATAGCGTTCGGTGTACCCCATTGAACCCAAGTTGTAAAGGACGATCACGCCGAGGATCACGCCGGCAACGATAAACAAAACGATCATCTCGTTCATCACCGCCATAAAGCTGTCGAAAGAATCGACGATCTCCGCTTTCGTACGAATGTTTTTGACTGCGGAAGTCACGACGATCTCACTCGCGGATCTATCGGAATATACGGTATCGGGCGTAAACTCGACGCCAAGCTCGGTAGCGTACTCCGTCGAGATCATAAAGCTTTCGCTCAAGGCGCGCGCAACGCCCACGACAGTGAGTTCATAAACCTCACTTTTACCAAAAGGGCTGATTTTGACGACGTCCCCCTTTTCAAGATGAAACTCTTCCGCCAAACGCGTGCAGACGAGGGCGCCTCTTTGGGGAAGATCGACGTACCCGCCCTTCAGGGACAAGAAGCGCATCCTATCGTTGGGAAGGGACCAAATTGTGAGCCCGACGGCTTTTTCACCGATCTCCACGGGAACGGTGGCGGAAAAATCTTCGCCGTACGTCTCAACGATCGACAGTCTGTCTTCATTTGAAACCGAGGGAGAAGCGTCCAAATAAATACAGGTTTTGTAATTCATCGCACCGTCGTAGTATGAGTCGACGAACTCGGTGGCGGTATCCTTCATCCCCGTCGCGCCTACCAGAATGACCATACATCCGATAACGCCGAGGAGACTCATGAACATACGCGACTTGTGGCGCATCATATCACGAAGATTCCACTTTG
>DMCI01000078.1:0-3995 GCA_003445835.1 Clostridiales bacterium | reverse complement strand
AAGTATCCGACCCCCGTAAACAAAAGGAGAATGGCGGCGATCACCAAAAAGGCAAACCACGGCATATGCATCGTCCAGTACGGCATATCGAAATAAGTACCCATCGAGCCGTTGGGGTTCATGATGATATAACAAACGAGATATCCCAGCCCAATACCGAGCAAAGAACCGACCACGCCTACGATCAAGGAAAGCGCGGTATAATTGACGAGCAAAGTCTTATCACGGAAGCCAAGCGCCTTCAAGGTGCCTATCTGCGTTTTTTCCTTGGCGACCACGCGATGCATCGTGGTGACCATCGCCAATACGGCGATCAACAAAAACACCACGGGGAGCACGGCGCCCATCGTCTTACCTTCCGTCGCTTCGCCCTGCACTTCGGCGTAGGAGCCGACCTCGTCTTTGGTCAAAACGAGCGTTGTCTTGGAAAGCGCCGCGTTGACCGCCGCTTTGAACTCCTTTTCGGGAAGAGAAGATACAACGTTTATCTGCGGATAAATCGGGAATCCGACGACCGAGCCGTACGTTTTGGGGGAAACGTAACAAAATCCGTACGTTTCAAAGGAAGGCATCAAAGCGCCGTTTTCGGGCACGCAGATCAAGTATTCGGAAGATTTGATCAGCCCACGCACCGTCAAAGTGATATCTCCGTCGTAATGCAAAACAACGGTATCCCCGATCTTTACGCCGTTTGCGGCAGCGTACCTATCCGAGAGCCACATTCCCCCTTGATCCTTGGGATCGTAAGGAGCGCCTTCCATCAATTTGAAGAAGGAAACGTCGGTGTTTGTGGTAACGGTGACGGCAAGGGACTTTTTGTCCTCGTTCTTTACGTTGAGATCGGCGGAAACGAACAACGCCGCGGCGTCCACGCCCTCGATAGAACGGATCTTTTTAAGATCGTTTTCCGTAAAGCCGAGCCCGCCCTCATTGATCACGCGATAATCGGCAAAATGCGTTTCCTCGTAAAAGGCGTTCGTATCCTTTTCGATAGTCACCCACTCCATATTGAACCCGATAAAAACGCCGACGCCGATCATGATCATCAAGATCATTGAAATAAACTGCGCTTTATATTCTCCGAACGTGCGCAACAGTTTTTTTATCAACATATCACCACTCCACTTCGTCCGCGCTCATCGGAACTTGCTCTTCGGCAGAGACGATCTTGCCGTTTTTGACGCGGATGACGACGTCCGCCATCTTTGCGATGTTTTGATTGTGGGTCACGATCAAAATGGTCTTGTTGTAGGAACGAGCCATTTCCAACAAAAGCTTCAAGATCATCACGCCGGTATCGCTGTCAAGCGCCCCCGTCGGCTCGTCGCACAGAATAATCTCGGGGTTTTTGGCAAGCGCGCGAGCGATGGAAACGCGTTGTTGCTCCCCGCCCGAAAGTTCGGACGGAAAGTTGTTTAAGTGATCGAGAAGCCCGACCTCGCCGATCATCTTTTCCGGCGGGAAGGCGTTTGGGGCGATCTCTTTGACCAAAGCAACGTTTTCGCGCACGGTCAAGGTGGGAATCAAGTTGTAAAATTGGAACACGAACCCCACGGTTTTTGCGCGATAATCGGCAAGTTCGTCCGCGCTCAAGCCGGAAATATCCCTTCCGTTTACGATCACGCTGCCCTCGCTGGAAGCGTCCAATCCGCCGAGAATATTGAGAAGCGTGCTTTTCCCTGCGCCACTGGGCCCCAATATCACGACGAACTTGCCTTTTTCGATGTTCATATCAACGTTGTCAAGCGCGCGAAGCACGTGTTCACCGCTTGTGTAAATTTTGCTGACGCCTTTGAGTTGAATTAACGCCATAGTTTCCTCCTTTATTGAAAAGTGCCCCCGTTTGGGGGCACTTGTTTACTTGGTTTTGTTTTTCTCTTTTGCCTCTTTGCATAGCCTGCACGCCGCGCAATCGGAGCAGCCGCAGTCGCAAGACGGCTTGCCTTTCTTTTTGGCTACGATACGGGAGACGATCACGCCCACAACGATCGCAACGCAACCGACGATCAAAAGAACTTGCCAAAACACATGCATTACGCTACCCTCATTTTTTTGCTATTCGCCCTTTTGTTGTAAAGGACGATGCCGACGACAGCCGCAGCAATGGCCGCCGCAAAGATGAATGCCGTCCACCACCACGAACCGATCAAGTAGATCATCGTCGCAACGACGTAGGAAGTAGTCACCCAGAAGAGCAAAGTCATATTGAAAGACTTCTTATTCGGAAGTTCCGCCTTTGCCGTCGCCACCGCCGCAAAGCAGGGGATCGTGGTCATATTGAAGGCAATGAAAGCGATGAGTGCCGGAACGGTGATGCCTGTCGCCGTGATCATTTGCACGACGCTGTCCACGCCGCCGAGCGCCTCGTTGGCTGAGAAGCCTGCCGAGATGCAAGCGGCAAGAGTGCCGAAGGTGGCGATGACGTTTTCCTTAGCGATGAGACCGGTAACCGCCGCGACCACGAACACCCAGCCGAAGCTGCCGAGTTGGCTACCGAAGCCAAGCGGCGTGAAGATGGGTTGCAACAGCCCGCCGAGCCCCGCAAGGATGGACAGATTCATTTCCGCATCCTCAAGGTACTGCCAGTTCCAAGAGAAGTGACTGATAAACCAGATCACGATAGTAGACGCAAGGATGATCGTGAACGCCTTTTTGATAAAGTGCTTTGCCTTATCAAACAAGTGGATCATCAGGGCTTTGAATTGCGGCAAGTGATATGTCGGCAACTCCATGATGAAGGGCGGGACTTCGCCCTTCATCGTCGTGGAGCGCATAATGATCACACTTGCGATCGCTACCACTATGCCCAAAAGGTACATCGCGTAAGTGATCAGATCCGCATTGCCTATGCCGAAGAACTGCACGATACCGCCGGCGATAGCCGTCAGGATCGGAAGTTTGGCACTACAGCTAAAGAAAGGTATGACGCGTATCGTCGCTGTGCGTTCCTTATCGTCCGCAAGGGTACGAGTGTTGGTCATTGCGGGGATGGAGCAACCGAAGCCCATGATCATCGGCATAAACGCCCTGCCCGAAAGACCGAAGCGACGGAAGATCCTATCCAGAATAAACGCCACGCGAGCCATATATCCGCTGTCTTCCAAAATGGAGAAGAACAGGAACAGCAGCAAGATCTGCGGCAGGAAGGACAAGACCGAGAACAAACCGCCGAGGATGCCGTCCACCACCAAGCCGCTTGCCCAAGCGGGAGCGTCCGCCATCGCCTCACTCATACAGGCGGAGAGGAAGCCCGTAAAGGTATCCATCACGTTGAAGAGAATCACACCGGGGCTGAACACCGATTCTTCGTAGCCGAAGAAGGTGTGCACCGAGATCTCGGAGCGGAAGGCGTCGATCTCGCTGACGAACTCCACGTCTTCAAATTCCCCGTCGTCGTTTAGGACGAGAGCGCATTCCCAACCGTCCGCATTGTAGAAAGTTTCGTATTTAACGCCGTTTGCGTCGTAAAGGTCAAGCTGTTCGCCTTCGTCGTCTTGCAAAACGGTAAGTTCGTTGCCGTCCGCATCGTAGAAGGTTTCGATCTTGTTGCCGTCCTTATCGTAAGCGTAGGGAACGGGAGCAAGTTCGACGAATTCGTCGCCGTAGAAGACTGCTTCCACTTCGTTGCCGTCCTCGTCAAAATAAATGCCGCCGGGGACGAAGTCGTCTTCCGTCACGACCTCTTGCGTTGCGGTGTAGGCGACGACCTCTTTGTCAAAGACGCCACCCGCGCCGAGGTACAACAAGTCTTCGGAGAAGGTCAAGTGGAACACGAGGAACAAGATCACGAGGAAGATGGGGATACCCCAAACGCGATGCGTCAACACCTTGTCGATCTTGTCCGACTTGGTCATACTGAACTTCTTTTGCTTTTTGGTCAAAACGGGAGCAAAATACTTGGAAATGTATTTATAACGAGCGTCCGCCACCAGCGCTTCGAAATCGTCGCCGAAGACGTCGTCCTCAAAGGTGTTTTTGAACTCCTCGATCATCGG
>DMCI01000042.1 GCA_003445835.1 Clostridiales bacterium | reverse complement strand
CGGACGCCGCTTGCCTGCGCGATGGTATTAAGTTCAAGTTGCGTAAGATCGTCAAACTCGTCGTTCACCTTCAAGGCAAAGCTGACGTCGTAAAGGAAGCTTTCCCCGTCGCCCTGCAGAATGGAAACGTTCTTTGCGCCGCCGTAGCGATAGGTGCCGGTGACGGTCAAAGAAGTAAAGTTGACGGTCGCGCCGTACTGCAAAACGGGGATGTTGGATACCGCAATGCTTTCCAAAACGTCGTTGACGGTCAAAGTGACGGTGTCCGTCATGCCGTTTGCCGTGATAGTGACGGTCTTGGTGCCGGGAACGCCGATGGTACGGTCGCTGAACGTATAGCCGTCCGTGATGGCGATCTTGGCGCCGCTGTAGTAAACGTTGAAAAGTTCAAGCCCGTTGGCAACGAAGTCGTACACCGCGTTCGGCGTCAGATCGACGTCGCAAACGAAGTTGTCTTTTGCGCCCGTCTCGATACCGACGACGTAGTCGTTGACTTCAATGGTAAACTGACCGAAAGCGCCGTGCTTGACCCTAACGACCCTTGCGGCGGAAGCCGCGTTCGTAAAGACCGAAAGATCGGTGACCTTGGTGTCGCCGTCGTAGAACTCCAAATCCGCGTACGCAATGGTCTTGGTGCCGTAGTTCAACGTTGCCGTAACGACGATGCCGCTGAAGTCGTCGATCTCCTCGTCGAGAAGATACGAAGTTTTTGCGCCCGTAGCGTCGACCGCAAGCGCGGTCACCCCGTTGTAAACGGAAAGGGTGAAGGAAGCGGTCTTGCCGTTGTAACCGACGGCGATGGTGACCGTGTTTTCCCCTTCGTTGCTGACCTTGGTCACGTTTGCAAGATCGGTAAGAGGTTCGTCGTTCATAAAGAGCGAAACGCCGTTTGCGGCAAAGTCCGCAAAGGCAATGTCTTCGTCCGCTTTGGCAAACTCATCCTTCCAAACCGCTTTGACGACGAGGTCGCTGAAATCAACGTCACTGTCGCCCGCGGTCAAGGTCCGGCTTGCGTAAGGTCTGGACTGAATGGTCAAAGAATCCAACGCGCTTTCGCCGTCCGCGACATCAATGGTAAAGGAAGCGGTCTTGCCCGCATAGGAAACGACGACGGTCTTTTCACCCGCCGTGTTGGTCAGGTTGGTAAAGTTGATGGGGTTGCCGCTTGCGTCCAAGCAGGAAACGCCGTCCGAAGTCAAGGAAAGCACCGTGTTATCGGATGCGTCCGCATAAACAACGTTGACTTTTGTGCCCGCAAAGTCCTCTTTGGTCAAAGCGTCACCCGCAACGAAGTTCAACGTTTCCACGTCGGCAGTATCGACTTGGATGCCCGTAATGAAGTTTTCCGCAGTCAAGGCGATATCCTTGGTAGCAAACCTGCTTCCCTTGGTCGCTTTGACGGTAAGGGTAAGGGATCCCTTTGATGCAAAGAGGCTCGTGAAGTCGGTCACTTCAACGTCGCCCACGAAATACTTGATATCGGTCACGGCGCTTTCCGCCCCGCTCTTCATCACTTCTTTTGCGCTGATCTTGCCGGCGGCGCTAAAGGTGTCGCCGACTTTATAGGCGGTCTTGAGGGTGGGATCGACGGTGATGACGATCTTATCGAAAACGTCGTTTACCGTGATGATCAAAGAATTCTCGGACTCGTAAGTGCCGTAACGCACCTTGATGGTCTTGTCGCCCACCGTGGCGGCGATCTGATCGAGGTCGGTCACGATGACTTCCCCCATCAGTATCTTCAGATCAGCCGCGTCAAGCGCGACTTCCTGCTCAATGGTCTGGTCGTAAATGCCGATAACTTTGAGTCCCGCGAGGCTGACGCCCGTCGCGCCCACGTCGTAAGAAGCGGTGGTCACGTTTGTCGTATCCAAACGCACGCCGGTAAGAACGGGAACGTGCTTTTCCTCCACCGTGATCACGAAGGATTTTTTGAAGGTGGAATACTCTATCTCAAGCGTTTTGCTGCCCGTCGTCTCGGTGATCTTGGTAAGGGCTTGTTCCGCGGTGATCTCCACGCCGTCAAGATAAATATTTACCTTATCCAGCGGAATGGTCTCCGTCGTATCGTCGGTGAAACTTGCGGTGATCTTCAAAGCCCCGAGATCCACCTCGTCGCCGACTTGGTACTCGTTTGCTATCTTGCTGAAATCGACGATGAATTCTTTCATCTCGTATGCGCCGCCTTTACAAGCAACCAAACTTAAAGACAGCAGGCAAACGACCAAGACGCAAATCAGTATCAAAACCTTTTTGTTCATGTGTCTATTTCCTCCTAAATGTCGTAATTGTCAATTTATCTCAACGACGCATTGCCCTCATGAGCAGGCAGCGCGTCGGATTTGTCAGCCCAAACTGATCTTTATCTCCTTACGCACCATCGAGCCGTCGTGCGTATTTAGGATAAAGGTAACTGTTCTTGCTTTTAAGAAAACGATCTCTTGCGTTTTCTCGTCAACGTAAATGACGCCCTCATTGGCGACGGTGTCGTAATCGAAGGTGACCTCGGTATGCGTGGCATTATAGGGACGGACGACGTACAGCACTTTGATGCGGTTGGGGTTCTCCGCAAGGCTTTGTTCGCTCTTGTCGTAAGTGCCCGCAATGAAGTATCCGCCGTAATGGATCTCATCCTTGTTTTTGCCCGTTGAATCTTTCATTTTTGTGACCTTCAACAGTTGCGGATCCGTTATGCCGCCACGGTTGGTGAATTCAAAACCGTTGACTTCAATATCGGTGATATAGGTATTGCCTTCCACGGGGATGACTTTGAGCCCGAAGAACTGCACGATCAATATGGAGGCGACGTAAGCCAGTATGATTGCGATGATGACCGTCTTTTTCATATCACTTCTCCACGTAGTAGACCTTGATCTTCATAAAATAGAAGTAGATCTTAAGCGCCATATAGCAAACTGCGACAAAAAGGATCTTGCCCCACGCCGTCTTTTGGTTTTCCATCGCAAGCACCATCCAGAACAAAGCGAAAAACAACGACAAAACGAAGGTCAACACGATGGACTTGTTTTCGTTGGGGTTGTTGCTTTGCGATGAGAACGTGGCGTACTGCGCCGCCTGCGAATTCATAATATCCAGTTGCGCGCTGCCGAACAAATGCGCGATAAACACGCAATAAATGCTGACGGCAAAGAAGACGAGATCTTTGGGGACAAGCGCGTGATAAGCGCCGTATACCGCCGTAGTGGCGGCAAGCCCCACCGCCCCGACCACGACGTTGACGGTCAGTTTGGCAAACAAAAGTTTCCCTGCCGAAGAAGGTTGTAATTTGTTAAGATACTCGGAGGAGCCGTCTTGGCTGTACGCGCTTGCCATACGGATGTTGGCGGAAAGCATAAACAACAGCACGATGAATACGTTGAAGCAAACGGTCAGCTGCGTGCCGAGGAAACGGGTGTTCATTGCGTTGTATAGGCTGTTGAGAAGCGCGATGGCAAGCGGCATCACGATCAAAAGTTCCGCCGCGATACCGATGAAGGAGTTGTCACGGACGGACATCAACCATTCCTTTTTGACCACCGCCCAGAAGGGACTGAGCTTGCGCTCCTTTTTGACTTTGGCATTCATATTCTTCCTGTATTCAAAGGGTTTTGACGCCATCGAATAGAACAACGGTTTGGATAAAAGGAAGCAACAGACGCCCAGCACCGCCACGACGACGATCAGACCCGGCAAAAGGTACGCCGTAGCGACGGAAAACAGTTCGGAAGCGGAAGTACCCACCATCAGCTTGACCAAAAGCGTGATGGGCATCGCGGCTTGCTCAAAGTTTTTGAGGAAGTGTCGTATCTGGAAGAAGGTAGTGCCCCACGTCTTTGAAAAATTGATGTCGGCGGGGATCAAGGTGATGGCGTACGCCGCGCCGGCGATCAAGGCGCCCACCAACAAAACGATGAGGGCGTAGAGTAACCACCTGACCTTTTTGATGGCTTGATACAAGTACATCGCCGGGATGGAAAGAAGCGCGCCGAGAAGCACGGGAAGCGCCGAGACGAAGAGGAACAAAACGAGCACCCACGGATAGTAATAGAAGGCGTACCCGCCGCTGATACCGTAAGCAAAAAAGAGCGGGATCAAAAACAGGAAGTTCTTTTTCATCTCAAACACGTAATGCACGAAGAGTTTTGACAAAAAGACCACCGAAGGCGTCGTCGGGAAGGTCAAGAGGACGAAGTTATCCCTCGAAAAATACAACGAGCGAACCAGCCCGATGGTGGTAAACACCACCGAAAGACCAAACATCACCGTGAAGATCAAGACGAGGACGTTGGTGGGGAAAGCGCCGTTAAAATCAAACACTTTTTCAAGTTTTGCCGCGTAGATCAACACGTAGCAGATCGCCGTGATCACGGCAAACCCGATCAAGAAGAAAGAGAGCGAGAAAAGAGACTTCTTCCAATTGCTCTTGAAAGAAAAGTTCATTTTCTCCTTGAGCTGCATCATCGTCAGATTGTACAGCGCGGAGAAGCTTTCCTTAAAAGTCGTCCCGTTCTTCGTCATACCGTAGCTTCCTTGCCTCCCTCTTCCGCACGGCTTGCCGCGGCGTCCTCGGTAGCCTTAGCCGCCGCCACGTCCGCCATTTCCACCGTGTCGCGGTAGAAGTTTTCCAAATTGATCTTTTTATCTTCGAGATCCTTCATATCCGCCGTGCGGATGATGTGACCGTATTTGATGATGGCGATCTTGTCGCAGATGCGTTCCACCACGTCGATGATGTGACTGGAGAAAAAGACGATGTTGCCCTTTGCGGCGTGCGCCTTCATCGTTTCCTTCACTTCAAAAATGCTGTCGGGGTCAAGACCGGTCAAGGGTTCGTCCAAGATCCACACTTTGGGGTCGTGCACCAAGGCGGACATAATGGTGATCTTTTGCTTCATACCGTGCGAATAGGTCTTGATGGGGTTTTCAAA
>DMCI01000086.1 GCA_003445835.1 Clostridiales bacterium | reverse complement strand
TTTAAACAATTGCCGATCACTGTTGCTTCTTTTCCTCTTTGACGTTGTTGTTGAAAATGAATCCGAGGACGATCCAAAGGAAAAGGGCGCCGACCACCGTCCAAAGGGAGATCCATCCGTCCAGCGGCTCAAAACTGAGCGCCGCTTCACCTTCCGCTGCGGTGTAGATGACGTCGATCAGCCACATCAGGGTGGAAGCTGCAAAGGTGATGGTCAGCACTTCGAGGTGCAGGCGAGGCCTGTTTCGAAAAACAAACCACAAAACGCCCGTGATGACTGTGCAGATCAAAGCGGTCAGAAAGTACATATTACACCTCCGCTTTTGCGATTTTCTTCGTCGCTTTCTTATGTTTGCGATATTTGATGAGGTCCACGAGGAAGACGCCTACCGCCCAGGCGAAAACCACCGCCGCAAGCATCGTCACGCCTACCGTGCCCATCTCCGCAAGCATTTCTCGGACCGCTCCCGCACCTTCGCTCGCCGCCGTCAGAAAGGGAGGGAAGGGGGCTACTTCGCCGTGAAGAACGTGCTCGCCCGCGAGGACGAAAGCGCCGCTCCATAAGGACAGTTCCAAATAGGACAGCTTCTTGCTCCATTTGACTTCCGATCCGAACTTGTATTCTTTCGGCTCGTTCTCTTCGGAATGAGCGCGCTCAAACTCGATTCGTTTTTCTCTGTGTTTGACGGCGTATTTTGCCGCCGCAGTCCCGATCGCGGCTGCCGCGGATACCAGGAAACATGCCATATTTTACTATCCTCCTCTTTATCGTTTTTGCTCGTTTTTGAACAAAACGAGCGGTTTTCGTTCGCTTTATTGTATCATAAAGCGTTGCTTACTGTCAATACTTTTGATAGTCGGACTATCATTTTGTCGTTATCGCTCGGACCGGATCGCCGCACTTTTCTCCGTAGTGGGAAAGGGTCGCTTGGATCAAGCGTCCTCGTTTACTTCCGCCTCGATCTGTTTGATGGAAAACTCGTTTCCTTTCAGCAGGTAGGTCTCCGTGCTGCCGCAATGAGGGCAGGTTTTACCGTGCGCCACGGTGGGATACTCTTTTTCGCAAGAGGTGCAAAAGGTCACGGCGGGCACCCTTTCGACAAACAGCGGAGCGCCTTTCACCAGCGGGTCTTTCTCTCTAAAATAGTTCCAGCAGTCTACGAGTTGGTCTAAAACGACGCCCGAGACCTCGCCCACTTCAAGGGTTACGGAGCCGATGCGGCGGACGTTGTTTTCATTTGCAACGTCGTGCAAGGTTTTTATTACGTGTTTCACGATCCCGAGTTCATGCATTTTTTTGCTTCTCCCATTCGTTTAGCAGCCAGTTTTCCCAGTCTTCCATACCGTCGCCGGTCTTTGCCGAAAGGGGAAAGATGCGTATCGTCGGATTGAGCGCGCGGACTCTTTTTTCCACCGCGTCAAGGTCAAAGTCAAAATAGGGCGCGGCATCCGTTTTCGTGACGATCAAGGCGTCGCATTTTTGAAACATCAAAGGATATTTGAGGGGCTTGTCGTCGCCTTCCGGCAAACTTAGGATCATCACGTTTCTGTGTGCGCCCGTGTCAAACTCCGCGGGGCAGATCAGGTTTCCTATGTTTTCGAGGAATACGATCTGCAGATCGGTCTCCAATCCCGCAAGTCCGCTTTTTGTCATTCCGGCGTCCATATGGCACATGCCGTCGGTATGGACTTGTATGCTTTCCGCCCCAAGTGCGTCGATCTTCAAAGCGTCCACGTCGGAAGCAATGTCTGCCTCCATCACGCCGATGCGCGCCTTGCCGGAAAGGTCGGTGATCGTGCGAGAAAGAAGCGTCGTTTTCCCGCTGCCGGGCGCGCTCATCAGATTGATGAGAAAAATACCGCGTTCTTTCAGCTCACGGCGCAAACGTTCCGCATCGCGGTCGTTGGAATCGGTGACGGTCCTTTTGAGTTCTATGACTTTGATCATTTTTTCGCTCCTTTGCGCTTTTCCGCCAAGGTTTGCTCTATCAGGGCCTCCAGTCGCAAGAGGAAGGATTCCATGCCGTTTTTCGTCTTCGCCGAAACGGGGAATACTTCCATACGGGGATTCAACTTGCGCACGTGCTCTTTGCATTTTTCTATATCAAAATCAAAGATGGGCGCCGTATCGATCTTGTTGATGAGCATCAGGTCGGATACCGTAAACATCAAAGGGTATTTGAGCGGTTTATCGTCGCCTTCCGGCACGCTTAGTATCATCAGTTTCAGGTCTGCGCCGACGTCAAATTCGGCAGGGCACACGAGGTTTCCCACGTTTTCAAGGATGATAACGTCGGGGAAGGGCTCCTTAAAGCAGTCCAGTCCGAAAAGCATCATCTTCGCGTCCACGTGACAGGAGGTACCCGTGCGAAGTTGCAGCGCTTTGGCTCCGTGCGCCGTGACGGTGTGACTGTCCACGTCGGCGTCCATATCCGCCTCCATCACGCCGATGCGATATTTGGCGGAAAGCGCGTCGATGATACGGCAAAGCACGCTCGTCTTGCCGGCGCCGGGGGAAGCCATCAAATTGATCAGAAAGATTCCTTTCTTTTTGGTAAAGTCACGCACTTGGGCGGCGTAACGGTCGTTTTCCGCCTCCACCCCCGCGCGCACTTCGATCACGTCAAACAAAGCGTCATTCATCTTTCGGTTTTGTAAAAAGTATCTTAAAGGTGCGTTTTGCCATATAGGGAAGCAACGCTTTTACCTTGTCTTCGGAGCGATACATCTTGCTGGCGGCAGGCACGTCTCTCGTCAAATGGATGGCGTCAAACTCGCACTTCGTCGTGCATAGTCCGCAGCCGATACAGCGATTGGTATCGACGGTCGTGGCGCCGCAACCGAGGCATCTTGCCGCTTCTTTTTTTACTTGCTCTTCCGTGAAGGTGAGGCGCAAGTCTTCAAAAGTGGCGCTTGCTCTGCCTGCTTTTTTGCCCGGGATCTGACGCGGCGCGTTGTCAAAGCATTCCATAGAGGTGGGGTCTTCGATATCGCCCTTGTCCAGTTCGATAAATTTACGCAGATCGCGCGCGATGGTCAGGCTGTTGCCGGGATGCACGAAGCGGTTGATGGAGACGGCTCCCTCTCTGCCGCCGGCGATCGCATCGATCGCAAAGCGCGCTCCGGAGAATACGTCACCGCCGACAAAGATGTCGGGTTCCGCCGTTTGAAGGGTGACGGGGTCGGCAACGACGGTTCCGTTGCGTCTGAGTTCCACTTTCGTATCTTTCAAAAGGTCGCCCCAAACGACGCTTTGTCCGATGGAAAGAAGGAGGTTGTCGCAAGGAACGGTGATCGTGTCGTTTTCGTCGTAGACGGGGGCGAACTTGTGCTCCTCGTCAAAGACTCTCGTACAACGTTTGAAAACCACGGCGGATACGCGCCCGTTTTCGGAAATGACTTCCTTGGGGCCCCAGCCGTTGTCGATCTTCACTCCGTCTTCTATGGCTTCTTTGATCTCGTCTTTTGCCGCGGGCATTTCGTCACGCTGCTCCAAGCAGAACATCGTAACTTCGTCGGACCCTGCGCGGAGTGCGCTGCCGGCAACGTCGATCGCCACGTTGCCACCGCCGATGACGATGGTCTTACCGTTCAAACGGACGGAATGATCGTTGTTGATGCGCCTCAGGAAGCTGACGCCGGTCTCCACGCCCGCTGCGTCTTCGCCGGGTACGCCTGCCAAGCGGCCGCCTTGCATGCCGATGGCTATGAAGAACGCTTTGTATCCCTGTTTGCGCAGGTCGGCGATCGTGACGTCCTTTCCGACTTCCGTGCCAAAGCGGAATTCCACGCCCATTTCTTTGATGACATCGATCTCTGCGTCAAGGACGTTCTTTTCCAGTCGATAGGAGGGAATGCCGTGCGACAGCATACCGCCCGCGCGGTTTTCTTTTTCAAAAATCGTTACGGGATATCCGTCACGGCGCAGGAAGTACGCTGCGGACAAGCCGGCGGGGCCGCTGCCGATGACGGCGATCTTATAATCGTCGCCCCACATTCCGCCGTCGTGCTTTTCGCAAAGCGGAACGTAGCGGTCTTTTTTGTTAAGGTCTCGAGAAGCGATAAACTTTTTGATCTCGTCAATGGCGATAGGTTCGTCCACCGTTCCTCTCGTACAGGCGTCCTCGCAGCGTCTGTTGCACACTGCGCCGCAGATCATCGGCAGGGGATTGTCCTGCTTGATCAGCTTCAAAGCTTCGTCGTAGCGGCCTTCCGCAGCCATTTTGACGTAGCCCTGCACGGAAAGGTGAACGGGGCAGGCCGTCTTGCAAGGCGCGGTGCCGGTATCGTAGCAGTTGATCTTGGCGTCTTCACGATAATTGTAATTCCAATTTTTCGCGCTCCACCTGCGAGCGTCGGGGAGTTTCGTTTTGGGATACTTTACCGCGCTGCCGTCCTTTTTGCACAGCTTTTGTCCAAGCTTTGCCGCGCCGACGGGGCAAACTTCCACGCACTTGCCGCAGGCAACGCACTTATCCTTTTCTACGTGCGCGCGGTAGGCGGAAGCGGACATGTTGGGCGTGTTAAAAAGCTGTGAAGTGCGCAGGGCGTTGCAAACGCCGGGAGCGCAGTTGCAAATTGCGACGAT
>DMCI01000160.1 GCA_003445835.1 Clostridiales bacterium | reverse complement strand
ACGTCGTTAGAGTACCCGGTCGCCGTATCGCGATACGCCATAAACTTCACTTGCGACACACCCTTGCGATCCCCCGCCTCGGACCCCGTGTAGTACAAGCCGTCCTTATCGTAATCGTAAACGTAGGTCACGGCGATCTCACGCGGCGTCACCTTAAAGGTCTGACTTGCGACGCCCGCTTCCAACGTAGGTAAAGAGGTCACCTCACCGTTGTCTCCACGGGAATCCACGGAGAAAAGCGTCACGTTGGCGTTGCCGACGGTGACCTTCTCCATATAATTGCCCGGCATAATCGGATCACGCGGGACGGTGTAATGGATGCCGTCGTCGGAATAGTAATAGCTCAACGCTTGGCTGATGTCGATGCCAAACGAAGATTGCAAAACTTGGTTCGTATATCTGCCGTTCAAGCAAAGATATTCCACCACCGGACTGACGACGGACCCCGTCCACATGCGATT
Source organism: Clostridiales bacterium (assembly GCA_003445835.1). Lineage (GTDB taxonomy): Bacteria > Bacillota > Clostridia > Christensenellales > CAG-1252 > CAG-1252. Next base: position 3,831 of record DMCI01000160.1, on the reverse strand, counting down.
GTAGCCGAGAGGTACGACGAAAACCGCCTTCAAATCGAGTTTTTCAATAGTAAAGTCGACCGCCCCGCCCACGAGGACCAAACTGCCCGCCTTGTCGTCGTCCAAAACGACCTTGGCGGAGTAGTCGCCCACGTTCGTAAAGGCAACATCGCCGAAAGCGTTGCCCGCCACCGCGTATTTGACGGAATAGCCTGGCGTAACCGGACGCGATCTGTAAGTAAACGCAACGTCGTACGTTTTGGCTTGACCGTCGTAAACGAGGTCATGGCTTGCCTCCGAAACACTCAAAGAAACGTTGTATTGCGCCGGCGCGACGACGACGGTCGAGCGCGCAAAAGCGCCGCAGGAAAGACCTCTTGCAGGGTCGTTTTTCAAGAAAGTGACGACGATGCGATACCTTCCCGCACCGACGGGTGCGTCACACGGAACGTAGTCCGCACCGTCAAAACGATAATAAGCCGTTTGATAATCCGAAAGCGCCGCAAGCGAAAGCGTCGCCGCATCGCGCGAGAATGAAACGCCGGGCACCTTGACGCCGCCGTCGTAAGGAAGATCAAACGAAGAAGTGTTGATACCTATCAAAGCGGAAGTCGACGTGATGGTAAACGGTGAAGAGAACGCGTCGCCGACAGCCACATCGTAAAGAGCAAGCGCCTTTCTAAGGACGACTTGCATCAAATAATCGCCCTCTTCCGTCGGCGCGGCAAGCAAACGCTTGTAAAGGTTGCCTGATCTCAAATAATAAACGACTTCAAAATCAGGGTCAGCCCCCTCCGACCTATCCAACAAGACGTCCCCCGTAATGCCGTCACGGAAGGAAACGCCGTCGGAAGTAACGACTTCCACGGGACGATACACGATGGAGTAACTGCCGCGATAAACGGCGTTTGCGGGAACGCCCAATCGATCAATGGGGTTTTGAATCTGAAGTTCGTAAATATACTGCCCCACCGCGGTAGGTGCCGTCGATCCGATCAAAGTGCCGTCTTCATTATAATAGGTGACGGTATACGCGCCGACGTTGCTTGTCTCATCGCCCGAAGCGGACGTAAAAGCAAACGCGGGGATCTGCGCGGTCGACGTGGGCAGATTGTAACTCGTTCTGGTGGTGCTAACGTCCAAAGAGCCGACGACCAACTGGAATTCCTTTTCGATCATTGCGGAGATCGGATAGCTCTCCACAGTCGCCGCCTCGTTGAAGTTAACAATCACCTTATATCTGCCGGCATTACGAAGCGCCGCGCACCCAAGCCAGGTCGCACCGTTGTAATATTGGTAAGAAACCGTATACTTGGAAGCGCCGACGTCGGTGTATACGGAAGCAAGTTCGACACCGTTCAGATCGTAAAAGACGGGTGCCACGTTAAGATCCGCATTGCCTTGAGACGCGATGCGATAATCGACCTCGTCCAAAATCTCGTCGTTGTCGTTGACCAAGAAGTAACGAACGACGTACGGCGTGGGAAGAACTTCAAAGGGAATATCCACGTAGTCGCCCGCCGTCACGCCGTAAGTATCGATACTGTCCGTAAAGACGATACGGTAAACGTACTCGCCGACTTCGGTAGGACGATAAAGATCGTGATCGACGGGATCGGATGTGATCGACCGCAAAATGCCGTCCCCTGCGGAACGATACAAAAGAGCCGTCGAATAACGGGTGCCGGCAAGAGCGGTAAGCTTTGCGGCGGACGCGTCGCTGAGCGCAGCTTCCGGCGATTGTTTCTCATAGGCGCTGCCGTTCTTCAACGTAAAAGACAGCGTTTCACAAGTGACGGAAAATTCACGATAGAACAAATAATCGTCGCCCGCTTTTTCCAAGGAAGAAGCCGCCACCGTACAAGAGAGGTCGACCGACGAATCGATTTGAAGTTTTAAGCGATACACGCCTACCTTTTTGATCTCGGTGACCGTAGTAAAAACGCCCGCGTTTTTGTACTCCACGGTCAAAGCGTACTTTGCCGTCGGAACAACGCTGTCGCCCAAGCGAAGAGAGGTGCCTGCGATCATCGGCGAATAATAATCGAACGCGCCGTCGTCGGGAAGCAAAAGCGTCCCCACTCCGCTGATGGCACTGCCGTTTGCGGCGGCGTCGTCAAGCAGATCGTTTTGCAAATAGAGATTTTGATCGTAGATAGTGAAAAACGCCGAGCCGACCACCGTATCTTTTACGATGGAACGCAATTCGTCGTTGGAATACTCCGCAAGCGTATTATCCTTTGCAACGACGTCCACACGATAAGCCCCCACTGCAGAGGGCGCGGAAGAAAGCGTCGTTTCGAGAACGGCGTCATAGTACTTCAATTCAAATTTGGAAAGGAACGCGTCGTCCTTGGTCCAAGAAGACCTATCCTCACTGACGTAAAGCGAGAAGCTCAGATCTACCGCCGTTTTGTCATAAATCAATCCGGCGGGAAGAAAGTCTCCCGTTGAAGTCGTAACTTCCGCCGAAATATAATTCACGGACGGACTTGCGACCGCCGTCCCCGTAAGCAGAGCGAAAGAAAACAAAAGAACCGCCAATATGAAAATCAGCGAAAAAGCGACGATATGTTTGTATCCGGTCTTTGCGCGCATCGTGTACCTCATTACGTATAAATACGTATAATAATTGTAACACAATTCGCGCGCGCGTGCAATACCTTATCCGTAAAAATACGCGTTACGAAAGACGTTGCAGACCGCTTCCCCGAAGAATTTTCTGTAGTCTTTAACGCCAAACGCCGCTTCGCATCCGTAGCAAAGCAGAGCTTCCGGCAAAACGAAGCTTTCGCAACGCACGACAATTTTTTCATAATTTGCGGATACATCCGATTTTTTAACAGATAACGGAACGCAGACGAAAAAGCGTGCGTTCGTTGGCAAAAAGTCGATATGCGCCATCTTTAACACGTGCGATAAAATGACGTTGACTTCGGCGCACACGAGTAAATGTTCCTCTTTTTTGTAAAAAGTGATCTTTTCCAATCGCCCTTCAACGGGAACGGGCGGCTCAAAAAGCGCGACGATCAAATAAAACAATCGCCCGACTTCCTCTTGACAGAGCGGGGCGTCCACCGTTTGCTTCGGCTCCGTCGTAACGAAAGAGATCACGTCCTCTTTGGCGGAAAAACCCAAGGAAAGCATTTCCTCTCCTTCGTCGATGGATCTTTCATCAAAAACAAAAGAACGACTTTCCTCCGAAGTCCCGCGAAAAGCGTCAAAAACCTCCTCTTCACAATCGGATTCCGGCGACTCCGTTTGCTCCGAACCCGTCAAATACGTTACAGGCGGCACGTTAAAACAGCAGCCCGTCAACCATACGGCGGCAAACGCCGCCGCCACGATCACGACCCAAACCTTCATCGTCCTTCTCCGTACAGATCCATTCGCAACTTTTCAAATATTCGCATTCTTGCCTCCCGCCCTTCCGGAGTTTTCATCAACGGATAACAATGCTGTTGACCGCGTCCTTCCAAGTAAGTTATCGACGCGCCGCGCGACGATTTTTCATGAAAAAACCGCAGGACGTCGGGGCGAAACCGCTCTTTTTCCCCCGCAAAAAGCAAGATCCTCTTCCCTGCGTACTCTCCGTAAAATGGACTGACGCGAACGTCCTTTTCCGCAACGCCGCCCCGCCACAGTTTCGCCGCAAAGTCCAGTTTTGAAAGGGAAAGCATTTTGTCGCTTTCGATTTTTCTTCCATCCCCTCTCACGGGAAGCTGCAACCAAGGGGATATCGCCACGACCAACTTAACGGATCGGTGTTCCAACGCCAAAGAAAGAGCGAGCGCCGCGCCGCTACTATCCCCCGCCAAGATCACCTCACCTCTCTTTTTTAAAAAGGCAAAG
>DMCI01000059.1:2459-2683 GCA_003445835.1 Clostridiales bacterium | reverse complement strand
CGAAGGATTGCATGGGCGTACGGGTTGCCCGTGGAATGCACTTCCCATCCGCGGTAGAGGAAGGTGTGCGGATGTTGCGCCGCGGTCACGGAGTTGAGCATTACGGAAAAGTCACCGCTGGTGGGATTTTTCATTCCGACAGGGACGCCGATGCCGCTGGATACCAGTCGATGTTGTTGGTTTTCCACCGAGCGCGCGCCTACGGCGACGTAGCCCAAAACGTC
>DMCI01000059.1:0-2354 GCA_003445835.1 Clostridiales bacterium | reverse complement strand
TCCGCGCAGGTGAAGCCGGTCTCGCGTATCGCGCGGATATGCAGTTCGCGGATGGCGATCAGCCCCTTCATCATATCCGGTTTGCCACTCGGGTCGGGTTGGTGAAGCATTCCCTTGTAGCCGTCGCCCGTTGTGCGCGGCTTGTTGGTGTAGATGCGCGGCACGATCAAAACTTCGTTTTTGACTTTTTCCTGCACTTTGACCAGGCGGGTGACGTAGTCCATCACGCTTTGTTCGTTGTCGGCGGAGCAGGGTCCGATGATCAAAAGCAGGCGATCGTCCTTGCCGGACAGCACGCGCTTGATCTCTCCGTCGCGCTCTTCAAAAACGCGGGTGCAAAACGCGTCCATCGGGTAAAGTTCTTTGATTTCAATAGGCAGAGCAACTTGTCTTTCAAAGGTCATATTGTTCATGGTTTTATCTCCTTATTTTATCTCCAAGCCGGGGAGGAACCTTCCGGCGATCTTTACGTCTGCGCAACAATTTTTGAGGGAGGAGAGCAGGGCATCTTCCTCGCCGCTTCCTTCCGCCTCTACGTAAAAGTAGTATTGCCACGGTCTGTCCTTCAAAGGGCGACTGTGCAACGATTTCATATTGTACCCGTAACGCGCGATGATGGCGAGGGCTTCCGCCAATGCGCCAGAGCGATCCCCGACGGCAAATAACAGGATCAGATGCTCGCCCTCGCGCTTGTTCTCCGTCGCTTTTGTAAACAGGGCAAATCGGGTGGTGTTCTCGCGGCTTTCCGCAATGTCTGCGGCAATGACGCTAAGCTCGTAAAGCTCCGCGCAGGCGCGGCTTGCGATGGCGGCCAAACTTTTGCTGCCTTTATCCGCAACGGCTTTTGCCGCAAATGCGGTGTTTTCCGATACTATTTCCGCAAACTTGTGCGCCGCAATGTATTCCGCGCATTGAGCAAGCGCCTGCGGGTGACTGACCACCGTCCTAACGTCCTCGATCGTCGCGCCTTTGACGCCCACGAGGTTTTGTTCGATCTTCATTTGGTAAACGTCCTTGACCGCCAAGCTTCCGCGGTACAAAAGGTCAACGGTGGCGGCAACTTCGCCGGCGTAGCTGTTTTCAATGGGGAGAAGGGCGGCGTCCGCTTCCCCTCTTGTTACGAGGTCGTACGCTTCCTTAAAGGAGGGACAGGCGATGAGTTCCCCTTTGGGGAAAAGTTTTTTTGCGGCGATCTCGCTGAAAGAGCCTTGCGTACCGCAGTAAGTTACTTTGATTTGGTTGTCTTGGTTCATAATTCCCTCCTTGTATTTAATAAAAAAACCGCTACTTTTTTGCAATGAAAAGTAGCGGTGTGTTATTTCTGAGTTGCCTCAATTACACATCGCTTCGCGGCGTAAAGAAAAAGTTGACGGTAATGAATCGTTTCATAGTAACCTCGTATCGGTTGATACCGGTATCATACACCTTTTGCGAGAAGTTGTCAACCGCGTATGCGGATTTTTTTGTGAAAAATCTTTAAATTTTCCGTTTGGAAAAAACCGTCGGATTTTCGGACGGACCTTGTATTTTTAAGAAAGAAATGATATAATAATATCAAGAATCCATTTACTTGATACGGAGGTCTTAATGTTTCTGACTTTTTACGGTGCGGCAAGAGAGGTCACGGGCAGTTGCTTTTTAATGCAAGTATCAGGCAAAAACGTTTTGATAGATTGCGGGCTTCGTCAAGGTACGGACGTATTTGACGGGGAGGAGGACGGCTTTGTGTTCGATGCTTCCAGCGTGGATTACGTCGTTTTGACGCACGCGCACATCGATCACAGCGGCAGGCTCCCCCTTCTTTATAAAAAAGGCTTTCGCGGCAAGATCTATTGTACCTCCGCCACCAAAAAGTTGTGCAACATTATGTTGCTTGACAGCGCGCACATTCAGGAGAGCGACGCCGAGTGGCGCAACCGTAAATACAAACGCAGCGGCGACTTTATGATCCAACCTCTTTATACGATGGAGGATGCGGAAAACGTCTGCCGCTATTTTTATCCCCTTGAGTACGGGGAGGAGAAGGCGCTCTTTGACGGTTTTACCATCGAATTCAGCGACGCAGGGCACCTTTTGGGCTCCTCTTCCGTCACCATCCGCGCTACCGAAGACGGCGTGACCAAAACGTTGGTCTTTTCGGGCGATATTGGCAATACCGATCAACCGCTTTTGAACAATCCGAAGTATCTTAAAAACGCCGACTACATCGTGATGGAAAGCACCTACGCCGACCGCGTTCACGGTGAGCCGGGCAACACGGAAGATGAGCTCGCGCGCATCATCCAAACGACGTTGGATCGCGGTGGCAACGTAGTGATCCCGTCCTTTGCCGTAGGGCGCACGCAGGAGATCCT
>DMCI01000152.1 GCA_003445835.1 Clostridiales bacterium | reverse complement strand
CCAACGAGATCGGCGAAGCGACCGCAAACAAGATGAAGGACTACCGCGTGGTGGTCTGGGGCTTGCACGGCGTATACGGCGCAGGGAAAGATATGGACGAAACTTTCGGTTTGATCGAAACGGTGGAAAAGGCAGCTCAGGTGTATATGCTCACCGCCCATCTGCCGCGTAAAAACACCATCACCGACGAGAACCTCGTCACCATCGCAAACCACTTTAAAGTAAATTACAGAAAAGACTTTATCGACTGACGGAGCCCCTATGAAAGAAAAACCGATGAGTTCCATAAAAAACAAAATGAACGTTGAGCGCTTTGCCGACCTGTTTAAGGCGGTGGAGCGTTTTGAAGACCGCATTGAAGATACGGATTTCAAAAAGCTTTTTCACAACGCCTTTTTCAACACGATCTTGACCACCGTTTTTTTTGAAGAGGACGGCTCGGCGTTTGTGATCACGGGCGACATCCCCGCAATGTGGCTGCGTGACAGCGCGGCGCAGGTGATGCAGTACTTGCACTTTGCCAAGGAGTGCCCTTCGGTGCGCGAACTCGTCAAAGCGGTGCTCAAAAAGCAATTTGCCTTCGTTTTGACCGACGTTTACGCCAACGCTTTCAACCGTGAAGCCAACGGCAGAGGTCACACGACGGACATCCCCAAAAATTCTCCGTGGGTCTGGGAAAGGAAGTTTGAGCTTGACTCCCTATGTTATCCCTTGTGGTTGCTTACCCGATACGTCAAGGCGACCGAAGACGATAGCGTGTTGGACGAAACTTTCCTCGCCGCTTTCGACAAGATCCTTTCCACCTTCCGTACCGAACAACGCCACGCCACTTTCTCCCCTTACTATCACGAGCGCGTGGAACGCTCGCACGAGCAATGGTGCGGCAAAGGCGCCCCCGTTGCGGAAAACGGCTTGGTCTGGTCGGGCTACCGTCCCAGCGACGACAACTGTACTTACAACTACTACATTCCCGGCAATATGTTTATCTGCTCGGTTTTGGAAAAGTTGCGTCCCCTCTTTGTCAAACTGGGCGATGCGGAACGCGAAAAGAAGTGCGCCGACTTAAGCAATGAGATCCGTTTGGCGATCGAAAAGACCGCCACGGCAACGGCGCCGGACGGCACGCTGATCTACGCGCTGGAGACCGACGGATTGGGCAATCACAACGTGATGGACGACGCCAACGTGCCAAACCTTTTGTCCATCCCCTACTTTGACTATCCCTTTGCGGACGAGACCCTTTACAAAAACACCCGCGCCTACATGCTTTCCAAAAGAAATCCCTATTACTTTGAAGGCAAAGCTATCACCGGCATCGGCAGTCCGCACACTCCCGACGGCTACGTTTGGCCGCTTTCCCTGATCGTGCAGGCGATGACCTCGGACGACAACGAGGAGATCCGTCGTTGCGTCAAGATGCTTTCCTCTTCCACCGGCGGAACGCACTACATCCACGAAAGCGTGCAAAAGGACAACGACAAAGTGTTCACCCGCCCGTGGTTTGCGTGGGCAAACTCCTTCTTCGCCGATATGGTGCTGACCAAGGCGGACGTCTTGTTCCCCCAAAAGTGATCGATCAAAAAAAACAAAAGTCGCTTCAATCGAAGCGACTTTTTTTTGTATCCGATCCAAACGTCGTTAGGTTTTGATTACTTGTTTTTGACCCACTTGTCGTAGAAGGGGAGGTACGCCTTGGTGTTTTCAAGCATCCTTTCAAACAACTCGCGGGACTTGTCGGGCGCGATGCAAACGTTTGCGTCGTTTTGGAACGCCTTCAAAGCGAGGTCGTAGTTGCCGGTGATAGCGGCTTCAAGAGTAAGCTGCTGACCGTAAACCACCCTATGCACCAAAGAATCCACGCCCTTGGGAAGGGGCCCTGCGCAGACGGGTTGCACGCCGCGGGGAGAGAAGGAAGCGTTGGTCTCCACCACCACGCCGAGCGGGAGGTTGGAGATCTGTCCGTAGTTGGGCATATTGACGTTGGTGACGAAGGGCTCGATGCCGAGGATACCTTTCATTTGCTTGACGCCCTCTTCGCCGGTGACGCGAAGCTCAAACTTCTCCTCGCCGGAAAGCAACTTGTTGGTCTTGTCAAGCTTCTTCTTAAGGTCTTCCTTACGCCAATCGACGGTGGTCAAACCGAACTTCCATTCCTTGACGGTCTCGGGATCGTGGAGATACCAGTAGCCCGGGCAGAACTCCGCAAGGTGCCTGTCGCCCGCCGCCGCGATCACGCCGTATCTCTTGAAGAGGTCAAACTTGACGCGTTCCGCGCTGACGAAGGTGTTGTTCATCCAGTGCGTGGAGCTATCCACGATGTAGCCGTCCTTATAGTGCTTTTCCACAAACTCTTTGTAGATGGGCATCAAGTCGACGTTGCCGTAATGCGCGGAAGTGATCCAAGTAAAGTGGTTGACCCCGACGACGTTGACTTTGACATCCTCTCTTTCAAGGAAGGTGCCGTATTTCTCTTGATACGCCAAACCAAGGATCTTTTGGGTGCCGAACACTTCGTGGCAGCAACCGAACGCCTTGATCTCGGGGAAATAAGCGTACAAAGCCGCGGTGCAAAGCGTCATCGGGTTGGTGTAGTTGATGACCCATGCGTTGGGGCAGCACTTTTTGATGCCTTCCGCGATCACTTTGTACATCGGGATGGTCCTAAGCGCCCTCACGATACCGCCGGGCCCGACCGTGTCGCCGACCGACTGATAAATGCCGTATTGCTCGGGGAGATGCACGTCGCTTGCCATCTCGTCAAAGGTGCCGGGCAAAATGGAGATGATGACGAAATCCGCCTTGTCCAAAGCTTCCTCAAGGGTGCGAACCGCTTTGTAATGCCACTTGCCGAGAACGTCCTCTCTGTCGTAGATGGCGTTACCGATGGTCTCATTGCACTTTGCGGCATCGAAGTCGATATCGTAAAGATAGACCGTACCGCTCATTTTAGCTTCTTGCGCAAGATCGCTCATCAAACCGCGCGCCCAACCTCTGGAGCCGCCGCCGATATAAGCGATTTTGAGATCCGCCGCTTTTTTGCCGTTATCGAGATACTTCATACAAAACCTTCCTTATATGTTTTTTCTTATTATACAATGCGCGTGTGTTTCTATATATATGAAAAATAACGATTCTTTTTTCAATTTACATAAATATTTCTAAAAATTAGCAATTATTTTCTTGACAAGCGCCCGCGACCACTTTATTATGATATCGCTATGGAAAAGTTTCTCAGAATAGAAGAGTCTTCAAGGCCCCCGATGGCAATGCCAAAGTTACACTCGCATCCCCATTACGAGATCTATTTTCTTTACGCGGGAAGCCGCAGCTTTTTTATTGAAAGCGCCCTTTATTCCATCACCGCGCCGGCGATCTTGGTCGTACCGCCCTTTGCGATGCACAAAACGGAAGGCGGCGCCTTTCGCCGCGTGAATATTTACGTCACGGAAAGTATGCTCGACAACTTCCAAAAGGAAGTGTTGACCAGTTTGTCTTTGTCCTTCGTCCCCCTCTCGGACGCGCAATCCGCCGCCCTATTGAACATTTTAAACCTCTCGTTGGATCACCCGTTGACAGAGGAACACAAGCACGAAGTGGACAAGGCAAAATTTGACTACTTCATTTTGACTTTGTATCATTTTGCGGAAAATCGCTTGCCGCAATCGGTGGAAAACGAAGGCGGGCAGGCATCCCCCTTGGTCACCAAAGCGATCAATTATATGAACGCCAATTACGCCGAGCCGCTGACCTTGGACGACCTTGCGGAACGCATCTACGCCACCAAGCAGACCTTGAATTACCACTTCAAAAAAGACCTCGGTTGCACGCCGATGAACTACCTTTTGCGTCTGCGCCTGACCAAAGTGAAGGAACTGCTTGCCACCTCCGACAAGTCCATTGAGGAGATCGCGGAAGTTTGCGGTTTTTCATCGGGGAACTACTTGACCTTGATCTTCAAACAAAAAGAAGGGATCTCTCCGTCTTCCTATCGCAAGAACAGAAACTGAGCGAAAGGTGCGGTGACGCGTATGCTTCGCCGACCACCTCGCCGATTTTTATTTTTTGATCCGTTAAACACAAAATTTTCACCGATTTTATTGTGCTTTTTCTTTTGGCTTATTGACTTTTGGACGGGGGTAATTTATAGTATAAGTATATTATTTTATAAAGGAGACGGGATATGAAAGAATATGACGTCATTGTCGTCGGCGCGGGGAACGGCGGTTTGGTAGCCGCAGCCACCACAGCGCAGGCGGGGTACAAAACCTTACTCCTCGAGAAGCACAATCTTCCGGGCGGATGCGCTACCAGCTTTATACGCGGCAGGTTTGAGTTTGAACCGGCGTTGCACGAGCTTTGCGCGGAGGACGCTTGCGAAGAACTCGAATCTTCCAAAAAGATCTTTGCCGACCTTGGCGCAAGCGTGAATCTCATGCACGAGACCACCCTTTACCGCTCCATCTGCAAGGACCCCGAGTGCAGTTACGACGTAGTGATGCATACCGGTAGGGAAAACTTCCTTGACGATATGGAAAAGGCTGTCCCCGGTTGCCGTGAAAGCGTTGCAAACCTTTTGGATCTTGTCAAAAACATCGGCGACGCTCAACTTTATATGAACACCGGCAAAAACGGTCCCAAGATCAATCCCTTCGTTTTGATGTCCAAATACGGCGACTTTATGCGTTGCGCTTCGCACAGCACCGAAGAGGTGGAAAAAGCCTTGGGCATCCCCGAAAAAGCGCGTTCTATCTTAAACACCTATTGGGGCTACTTGGGCGTCCCGACGGACGACCTCTCCGCCCTGCACTTCATCAGCTTGTTGGACGCTTATATGGAAGTCAAACCGACGATGCCGTACAACCGTTCGCACGAGCTTTCCCTCAGCTTGGTAAAAGCGCTTGAGAGCTTCGGCGGCGAAGTCCGTTACAACAGCGAAGTCACCCGCTTCCTCTTTGACGAAAAAGGCAAAGCGTGCGGCGTGGTCGCAAACGGCGAGACCTATTATGCCAAAAAGATCGTTTCCAACATCATGCCCAACAACGTCATCAATCGCGCCGACACCAAAAACTTCCCCTCCCGTTTCAAAAAGATGGCAAACGCAAGAAAGTTCGGTATGACTTTCGTGACCGTTTACCTCGGGTTGGATAAGACCAGAGAGGAACTCGGCATCGAAGACTACAGCGTATTCATCGCTCGCCACAGAGATGCCCGCGTGCAATTTGACACCCGTCACGAATTGGGCTACTACGTGGTCAACTGCCTCAACGTGCCCCTTCCCGACGCAACGCCCAAGGGGACTTCCACCCTGTTCTTCACCATTCCGTACATGCCGGGCGACTTCCCCGAGGATCTGACCCCGCGTCAATATAAGGAATTCAAAAACGCCGAAGCGGAGAAGTACATCAAAGATTACGAAGAGACGATGGGCGTTTCCATCCGTCCCTATATCGAAGAGATCGCCGTCGCAACGCCCGTGACCTTTGCGCGCTACCTCGGCACTCCCGAAGGCGCCATCTACGGCTACGACACCGGCAGTTGGGATAACATCGTCGGTCGTATCGCTTTGGAACAAATGGAATTCAACATCCCCAACCTGTATTTCTGCGGCGGTCACCACACTCGCGGCGACGGCTTCCCCTCCGGCTACATCACCGGCGACAAGACGGGCAGACAGGTCGTAAAAGATTTGAAGGAGGGCAAATAAGATGAGCAAGTCTAAGATCAGCAAGTTATCCCGCGTCAAAATGGTGGGCGTGATCACCAAGAGGATCAGCACCATCGGCAAGGCATCTAACGCCCCCGCAAAAGACCTTTTGGACTACTATCCCAACAAAATGGCGACCCTGTTGCACCCCAAGGCGCAAAACCTCGTCGTCAAGGAGATCCACGAGTTTTCTCCCGATATGAAGAGCATCGTTTTGGCGCCCAATATGGAAAAGGGCACTTGTTCTCTTGCCTGGTTCTCCGCAGGACAATACCTCAGCGTTTGCGCCGATATCGGCGGCAAGATCTTCAAGCGTCCTTACTCCATCGCGTCCTCTCCCGCAGACACCCTGAACGGCTTCTATATGATCACCGTCAAGAGGGTGGGCGGCGGTATCGTTTCGCAATTTATTTTGGACAACTGGAAGGTCGGACAGGAAGTTACTGCTTCCGCCCCGCTCGGCGACTTTACCTACGAGCGTCTTCGTGACGCATCTACCGTCATCGGTATCGCGGGCGGCAGCGGCATCACCCCCTTCCGCTCTTTGGCAAAAGCCATTTACGAAGGAGACGAGCCCTGCTCCTTGACCCTTCTTTACGGCAGCCGCACCTACGCGGACGCCGTCTTCAGCGACGAGATCGGCGCTTGGGCAAAAGAATGTGACAAGATCAAACTCGTCAACGTGCTTTCCAACGAGGAAAAGGACGGTTGCGAAAGCGGCTTCATCACCGCGGAACTCATCAAGAAATACGCGCCCAAGGGCGACTTCTCCATCTTTATGTGCGGCCCGCAGGCAATGTACAACTTTGCGGATAAGGAGATCGAAAAACTGGGTATCCGTCGCAAATTTGTCCGCCACGAACTGTTTGGCGAGTACTTCCATCCCGAGAAGAACGCGGACTACAAGGGCAACATCGAAGATAAGTTCACTTTGACCGTGACCATCGCGGGCGTGACCACCAAGATCCCCTGCGACGCAAACAGCACCCTCCTCCGCGCAATGGAAGACGCGGGCTTGAATCCGCCTTCCGACTGCCGCAGCGGCAGATGCGGTTGGTGTCACTCACAACTGCTTTCCGGCGACGTTTATATCCCCGCCTCGGTGGACGGCAGAAGACTTGCGGATAAGGAATTCGGCTACATCCATCCTTGCTGCACCTTCCCGCTTTCCGACCTCAGTATCGACGTACCGCCGATGCCCAAGGCGTAAAAAACTTGCGCCCCGCAAAACGCGGGGCGTTTTTCATATGACAAAACAAAGCATGCGCATTTCCAATCCCTTTCCGCCCGTTTACGACAAACAGTCGCGGATATTGATCCTCGGGTCGCTACCGTCCGAAGCCTCGCGCGCGGCGGGCTTTTACTATATGAACCCACGCAATCGTTTTTGGAAAATGCTTTCTTCGCTGCTTGACGAGGACTTTACGAGCCTATCCGCAGAAGGAAAGACCGCGGCTCTCCTGCGCCATAACGTGGCTTTGTCCGACGTGATCCTCTCCTGCGAGATACACCGCTCGGCGGACGCGTCCATCAAGGACGTGGTTTGCACCGACGTCGAAGCGCTGGTTTCCGACGGCGTAAAAAGGATCTTTCTCAACGGACAAAAAGCGTACGCCCTGTTTTTGAAGCACTTTCCGCAATATAAAGAGATCGCCGTTCCTCTGCCTTCCACCTCCCCCGCAAACGCAAAAACATCGCTTGACGAGTTGATAAAGATTTGGGGCAACGCGATCTTGCCGCACCTACAACAATAAAAAAAAGATGGCGATCGCCATCTTTTTATTTTATCTTTTTTGTTGATCTTGCAAGCAAAAATCCCTTAGTTGCACCACCCTCGCCGGCTCTTTTTAATCTTTCCAAGGACGGACTTTGTCGATCCAACCGTTTTGCTTCCAATACTTGAAGTCGGTATACTCGGGGTCCTTCTTGCCGAAGCTTTTTTGCATCATCCTGACCACGTAAAACTTAAGTTTGGCAACGAGCCCCGCTTTAGCGGGTTTGGTCGCCCTTTTTTGAAGCTTTGCCGCTAAGCAAGAAAGCGCGGAGAGCATTTTGCGCTTTCTCTTTTGCGGAAGCTTATCCCAATTGATCTCGCTCATCAATTTGAAAGAGATCTTTTTGATGTCGGTAACACCCCACCAGGAAAGGCTGTCCGCAATGTCTTTTGCCGCACTCTTTTCACCCGCGCCGAGACTTTGCGTGATGATGACGGCGTGCTTACGAAACATTTCCTTCATCGGACGATGGGGCATCCAGCGATAAGCAAAGTGGTCAAGCAAAGTTTTCATCGCCCCCGTCGTATGAGCGACGTAAGCGGGAGAGGTAAAGACCAACAAGTCCGCCTCTTTAAAAGAAGCGTCTATCTTTTGGATGTATTCCACGTCCTTGCACTGCTTTTCGCCGCGAAGCACGCAAGAGACACACCCCATACAAAAATTCGGGCAATCTTTGGGGAGATAGTACTCGGTGACGGTAGCCCCCGGGAAGCCCTTCAAAAACTCCTCTTTCAAGTGATAGGTAACGCCGTGTTTTTCAGTACCGTTGATGACTGTGATCTTCATTGGTTTTCTCCTTGCGGGCGAGCAGTCGCGCGTTTTGCCCGCGGAGCGAGTATTCTATCGAACAACGGCATCAACATCGTGTTGATAACGAGGTTTAATGACATATTGGCAAGAGATATGGGCATTTTGCCGATAAAATACACCCAGAAAGTCTTTTTGGCAGCGGCGTACGCCTTCCAAAAAGTAAAGGTATTCAGCCCTGCGCTGCAGACGATATAGACCGCCACGTAAGAGATGGCGATATGCCACCTTTTGGAAAGGGGCAAGTAGCGCACGAGCCCCGGGATGGCGCCCATCAAACCCGCGGACAAGGTGATCAAAGGGAGCCAAGCGCCCTTTGGCCAAATGATGCAACCCAAAGCGTCGCCGAGCACGCCCACGACGAAGCCCGCGCCCGGTCCGAAAAAGTATCCCGCAAGGAAGTTGGGGATATACGTAAACGAAAGAGCAATGCCGCTGCCCGGCATCGTCAACGTCAACGTGTTCGCTATGACCGAAACGGCGGTAAGCAAAGCAAGATAGGCTATGTTCTTAGCGGTAAATTTCATAAAAAAACCTCCTATTACAAAGAAGGTCCATTGAAAAATATTCCTATTCCACAACGAACGCAACAAGCCATCGCAGGTATTCCTTTCGTTCACAAACAACGTTCCATTTTGTGACACTTCACGCGGCTTATTTACTTTGTGATTTTATTGTACCGCGGCAAGATCGGGGTGTCAAGCGAATCAAAACCGGTTATAAAAAAAGAGGAGTTACTCCTCTTCCTTTCGTTCGGTCGCAACGGCAGGTCTCGCCCCACGGTAGCGGTAATTGGGGAAAGTGGCAAGCAGCTTGGAAAGCTCCCCCGTTTCATACTCGTAATCGGGATCCTTGCGCATATAAAACGCAGTGTTTTGTTTGGTGACGAAAAGGATCTCGTCCTTGGTCTCCACGATCTTTTTCAACAGTTCGTAGGCGATCTCCGCCCCTTGCTCCCCCGCCTTGCTGCGGCAAAGCGCGTCGAAGCAATCTTCGTGGAAACGGAAAACGTACACCATCTCCCCCCTAACGGCAAAAATCTGTCCGTAGGTCTTTTTGAGGGAGGAAGGTTGAAAGACAAACTTCATCAAGTTGATAAGCACGAGGATCGTGATGGCAAAGATCAAAACGACGGGTGCTTTTAAAAAGAAGTACGCCACCAAAAGAAGGGCGCCGAGGCCCATCGCCGCAGCGTACATCGCCCATTGCGACGCGCCGACCATCAGGTCGTTGAAGCGGCAATGCGCCGCAAAATCGTATACCGTTACGTTTTCACAAATAATAGGTTTTTCCATATCCGTTATTATACCCCCGCAAAGGGCAAAATGTCAATCGATAGACCAATCCACGGGCTTTTGCCCCATCCGCGTCAAAAAGGCGTTTGCCTGCGAAAAATGTCTGCATCCGAAAAAACCCGCAAAAGCGGATAAAGGACTGGGATGCGGCGCTTCCAAGACCAAATGCTTGGTACGGTCGATCAGCGCCTTTTTGCTGCGAGCGTTGGAGCCCCAAAGCAAAAACACCATCGGCTTTTCACGCGCGGAAAGAAGGGAGATCACGTGATCGGTAAATACTTCCCACCCCTTGCCGCGATGCGAAAGAGGTTGTCCCTTGCGGACGGTCAGCGCGGTGTTCAAAAGAAACACGCCTTGCTTTGCCCACCCTTCCAAACAGCCGTGCGCAGGCGGGACGAAACCGACGTCGTCGGCAAGCTCCTTGTAAATGTTTTTGAGGGACGGAGGCACGTCCACCCCTTTTTTGACGGAAAAGGCAAGCCCGTGCGCCTGCCCGTCGCCGTAATAGGGATCTTGCCCCAAAATGACCACCTTGACGTCCTCGTAAGCGCAAAGCTTAAAGGCGTTGAAGATGTCGTTCATCGGCGGAAAGATCACCTGCGTCCTGTACTCCGACGCAAGGAAGGAACGCAAGGAAAGATAGTACTCCTCACTCCACTCATTTTTCAACAATTCATCCCAAGAATTTCCGATATGTACCATTTTTTCAGTATATCACAAAAAATAAGATTTTGCAAAAATTCAAATAGCGATTGACTTATCAAAAGAATGCGATTAAAATAATCGTATGCGGGAGTCGTTCAATGGTAGAGCACCAGCTTCCCAAGCTGGCTTTCGCGGGTTCGATTCCCGTCTCCCGCTCCAAAGCGCACTCGACAGTCGTCGAGTGCTTTTTCTTTAGAGCGGGAGCGGGAATCGAATAGGGAGCCACGAGCAAAGCGAGTGCTTTGCGTAGCAAAGTAAAAGGGCTATGATGCCCTTTTAGCGGGTAGGCCCGCACAGGCGGGGATTCCCGTCTCCCGCTCCATTAAGAAACAATAGGATTGATACCAAAAATATCAGTCCTTTTTCATTTTTAGGGGCTATTTTG
>DMCI01000028.1 GCA_003445835.1 Clostridiales bacterium | reverse complement strand
GGAAGCAAACGCGTATACGAGCTTCACGGCTCGGTCACGCGCAATTACTGCACTCGTTGCGGCGCGTTTTACGACGACAAGTACGTAAAAGCGCAAAGCGGCGTACCACATTGCGCTTGCGGCGGCGTCGTTAAGCCCGACGTAGTGCTTTACGGCGAAGGGTTGGACGACGATACCGTAACGGGCGCCATCAAAGCGATAAGCGAAGCGGACGCGATGATCATCGCGGGCACTTCCCTGACCGTCTACCCTGCCGCAGGTCTTATTAGGTATTTTCGTGGGCGTGACCTTGCGGTCATCAACCTCGGCGAAGCGGGCGACGTGCCCGGAGCCTTGATCATTCATCAAAAAGTCGGAGAAACTCTCGGACAAATAAAAATAAATCAATAGGGGGGAATTATGCCAAAAGCACTCAAAATCGTTTTGAAAGTGATCCTTTCCATCGTGATCATCCTCGTTTTGGTCGTCGGCGGTTATTTCGCGTACGTTTTTATCGATTATTCGCGTATCGAGGATAACCTCGCCTTAGACCCGCAAGGCACGGCGGCAAACACCACGGTCAGCACGGGCACGACCTACACCATCGTCACCCAAAACCTCGGTTTTGGCGCCTACAGCCAAGATTTCACCTTCTTTATGGATGGCGGCAAAGAGTCTTGGGGCAGAAGCAAAGAGGAAGTCACAAACAACATCAACGCCGGCGCGACCACCGTGGCAAGCTACCATCCCGACTTTGTTTTGTTCCAAGAAGTCGACTACGATTCCACGAGGAGTTACCACATCGACCAAAGCGAACTGCTTGCCAAGAAGTTTGAAAACTACGCATTCACCGAGGCGATCAACTTCCATTCCGCCTTCTTGATGTACCCCTTCACCAAGCCGCACGGCATTGCCAGAAGTGAGATCATGACCCTTTCCAAGTACGCGATCACAAGCGGTTTGCGTCGTAGCCTGCCCATATCCACAAGCATTTCCAAGCTTGTTGACCTTGACCGCTGCTACAGCAAATCACGCGTCAATGTGGAAGGCGGCAAAGAACTCGTTCTTTACAACGTGCACCTCTCCGCTTACGGTGGCAGCCCGGAGATCCGCACCAATCAAATGACGATGCTCTTCAAGGATATGAAAGAGGAATTCGAAGCGGGCAATTACTGCGTTTGCGGCGGCGA
The DNA here is from genome assembly GCA_003445835.1 of Clostridiales bacterium. Lineage (GTDB taxonomy): Bacteria > Bacillota > Clostridia > Christensenellales > CAG-1252 > CAG-1252. The sequence continues at coordinate 1,608 of DMCI01000028.1, read as the reverse complement.
CTTCAACCACGATTTCACCGGCACTTCCACGCAGGATCTCAACGCCGGCGCAGGCACGACGGATTTCGGTTGGGCGCAACCCTTCCCCGCCGATCTTTTGGCGGAGTATCCCTGCCTCAGCCGTTGCATCGATTACGCCGACGCAACGCTTCAACCCACCTGCCGCAACTGTGACGTACCGTACAAAGAGGGCAACTTCGTCATCATCGTGGACGGCTTCCTCGTGACCTCCAACGTCACTTGCGAAAAAGTCAACAATCATTACACGCAATTCACCTATTCCGACCATTGCCCCGTCATAATGGAATTCAAGTTGAACTAAACGATTTTACAAAAAAAACAAAGGGCTTGAGCAATCAAGCCCTTTTTTGTTATCGAAGCACTTTTTAGTTGCGAGCCTGCGCCCGTCGTGCTATAGTTAGCGTATGAATTCAAAGCAAAATTTTCTTGCCGGACTAAAAAAAGGGATCCCCGTCGCCATCGCGTATCTCGCGGTGTCCTTTACCTTTGGTTTGGCGGCAAGAAGAAACAGCTTTCCTTTGTGGTTTGCGTCCTTGATCTCCGCTACCAACCTCACTTCTGCGGGGCAGTTTACCGGATTGGAACTTTTGCGCCTCGGCGCGGGGTACTTGGAACTGGCGCTTGCGGTACTTATCATCAACTTACGCTACGCATTGATGAGTTTTTCCCTCAGTCAACAAGTACGCATCCGCATCAGACCGATGACCCGCTTTGCGATGAGCCTATTTTTGACGGACGAAGTCTTTGCCCTTGCAAACGAAAAAGGCGAAGGCATCACCCCTTCTTACTACTTCGGACTTGCCTCCCTCCCTTACCTCGGGTGGCAGATAGGCACTTTGGCGGGGTATCTTTCGGGCGGGGTCTTCCCCCACCGCGTGATCGCCGCCGCAGGCATCGCCATCTACTGTATGTATATTGCGATCTTTCTGCCACCGATGAAAAAGCACAAAGGAATCGCCGTCGCCGTCCTGGCGGGCGCCGCCCTTTCCTGCGCGCTATACTATATCCCTTATTTGAACAAGATACCGATGGGCTTTAGGGTGATCATTGCCGCCGTAGCGGCAACCGTGCTTGCAGCCGCCCTCTTCCCAAAAAAAGAAGGGCTGCCGTCGGAAGACGCACTCCCCGAACAAAATGAAAAGGAGGCGGAACAATGAATATTCCCTACCTCCTTATCTCAGCTCTTTTGATGTTCCTCGCCACCTTGGCGCCGAGGTTCATCCCCTTCGTTTTTATCAAAAGGAAGATCACCTCTCCTTTTTGGAAGTCCTTCCTCTATTATCTGCCTTACGCCGTGCTTGCGGCGCTCACCTTCCCGTACGTCCTTTACTCCACGGGCAGCTTACCCGCTGCTGCGATAGCCACCGCCGCCGCCCTGGTGATGAGCTACTTTGAACTCAATATGGCGTCCGTCGCCGCGATCTCCTTCCTAATCGCGTTTGGATTGGGATTTCTCTTTTGAAAACCGAGTTTTATAAAAAAGGCAAGCCGCAAAGCTTGCCTTTTTTGTTTGTACTGAATTTCTTACTTGCCGAGGATGATCGTGCTGGCGCTGTCGTCGCCGACGTAGGTTTCGGGCAAGACGCC
>DMCI01000087.1 GCA_003445835.1 Clostridiales bacterium | reverse complement strand
GTCAGCGACGCTCTTGCCGAAGCCTTGATGAAGTCGGTCGTTCGCGCGTCTCTTAAAGCGATCGAAGACCCCGAGGATTACGAAGCGCGTTCCAACATTATGTGGGCGGCGACTTGGGCGCTCAACACCTTGATCGCTTGCGGCAAGACCACCGATTGGATGGTGCATATGCTTGGGCAAGCCGTCGGCGCTTATACCGACGCTACGCACGGGATGACGCTTGCCGCGGTCTCGCTTCCGTATTATCGAACGATCCTTCCGTACGGCGTCAAAAAGTTCGCACGCTTTGCGAAGGAAGTTTGGGGCGTTTCTCCCGAAGGGAAAACGGACGCAACGCTTGCCGAAGAAGGACTTGCAGCAATGGAAAGCTGGATGCGCAAGCTTGGACTTGCGATGGACATCACCTCGCTTGGCGCCACGCCCGAAATGATCCAAGGCATAGCGGACGCCACCTTTATTTTGGACGGCGGGTACAAAGTCTTGACCCGTGACGAGGTGGTAAAAGTACTTACCGAAAGTTTGTGATCTTTTGTAAAGCAGAGGGGCGCGCGGTTTTGCGCGCCCCTCTTAATATGAAAATAGTTTCATATTAATATGGACTTTTTGTTGTTTTTGCGGTATAATAGATGCAGTTTTGTAGGAGGCTTGTATGAAAAACTTTTTCAAAAAGCTTGGAGAAAAAATCAAAGCCAACAAAAAAAAGACCGTCGTGATCTCCGTCGTCGCCTTCGTTACGGTGTGCGTGGTCATTACGGTTTGCTGTCTGAGCGCATTTTTGTTCAATCGTTTCGCTACGGGGTACGTCCCCACCGATGAACAACTTGCCGCCGCAAAAGGACAATATAAACGCGTCGTGATCATCGGCGTGGACGGCGTAGGCGATTTTTTCAGCAAGTCGTATACTCCGAACTTTGATACGATGTTCAGCGACAAGGTGGTAAACGGCACGCAGATCAACGCGTCCGTTACTTATACGGGGACTGCGCTTTACCCGACCATCAGCTGTGAAAACTGGACTTCGATGTTCCACGGCGTCCGTCCGGTCTATCACGGATTTATCTTCCGCGACACCAACCAGCGTGTGGAAAACGGTGAACAAGCCAACGAGGAGTATCCGTCCTTCGTCAAGTTGTTCCTTGATCAAAATCCCGAGGGCAAGGTGCTTTCCGTTTGCACTTGGCGCGGCGTCAACAACGGTATCATCGAGGAGAACGATCGTATCACCAAGTACAACAGCTATCCTAACGATATTTACCAGTTCTTGGAAAACTACGATCCCGTCACCAAAACGGCGGCAAACGTGATGACCGTGGTGGACGAGAGCGAGGAAGCAACGGCAAATACCACGATCTACGACAATATCCCCGGCATCGAGGGTGAACTTTACGATTACATCAGCAATCAAGTAAAAATGTACGGCTACGCGGATGAAACCATTGAAATGCGCGACGCAATGACGATGCAGCGCGTGATCGCGGAGACGGTCAACAATCCCGATAAGTACCAGATCGCCTACATGCATTTGGATCAAGTGGACCACGCGGGTCACAGCTTCGGCTACGGCAAACCCGGCTACGTCAACGCGGTATCTCGCGTGGATATGCTTATCGGCAGGATGTATGCGGCGTACGAAACTGCGGGTATGTTGGAAGATACCCTCTTTATCCTTTGCACCGATCACGGTCACAGACTCCCCGGCGGACACAAAAACCACGGCAAGAACACCAAGTTGGAAGTCAACGTCACCTTTGCCATCGCGGGTAAGACGGTGAAGTCCGGCACGCCCGGCAAGTTTATCAACGACGACCTCGCGCCCATCGTGGCGTACGCTCTTGGCGTGAAAGGGTGCGATAAGTGGCAGGGCAAGGTGCCGTATAACATGTTCACCCTGTTGGGATGAACAGAGCAGCGCGCATAAGGGGCATTTTGTTTCTGCTTTTGCGCCCGCGCAGTTGCGTACAAGGAGGCAGGGCTACGTCCCGTACATATGTTTATCGGGCTTGAATAAATTTTAATCACAAAAAAGGAAGGGACGCCCCTTCCTTTTTGCTTAACAAGTAACTTTATTTTTTATCATAAATCTTGACGTAATCGATCACCCAGTCCACGGGCAGGTCTTTGAGGTCGAGCTTGCCGACCCAGTCGCCCCATTCGCCGTATTCGGTGGAGATCTTCATATAGCCGTTTTCGTAGCAGACGCCGTCGCCCGTCGATTTCCAAACCTTTCTGCCGTCGATGTAGAAGGCGTAGCCGCTCTCGTCCCAATTCATCCCAAAAGTATGGTATTTGCCGTCCGCAAGCTTGGTTTTTTCATAGCGCTTGTGGGCGTTCTTGTGCGCTTCGTCGTAGCCGTCCCAATGCAGGGCAACGTTGACGGCGTCCAAAGCAGGCAGGTATTCAAAGACGTCTATCTCCACGCCGTCGGTGCTACCGTTTTCCACCGAATACACGTTGCCGCACATCATCCAAAAGGCGTGCCAAATGCCTTCCACGTCGGGCAGTTTGCAACGGATTTCATAGTAGCCGAAGCCGTGCGTGTATCCCGCCGCTTTGACGTTGCCGTCGTGGTCTTTGATCGGAAGAGTGCGGACCGCACCCGAGTACACCCCTTCGGGCCCCGTCACGAATAGGACGTTTTTGCAGTAGGTTTCGTTTTTCACCGTGGGGGCGATATAGTGATCGGCGTCGTGATTTGTCGAGCGAAGGGCGGAAGAAAGGTCGTTTATCCAAACGAAAACGCCTCCGTCCGGCGTTGCGATCACGTAAGACAGCGTGATCGTCGATTTGTTTCGGAAGGCGATGGGCGCAATA
>DMCI01000033.1:4796-13817 GCA_003445835.1 Clostridiales bacterium | reverse complement strand
CCCTTCGCCAAGGTCAAGATTTGCGCTTTGACAAGTTCGGGACGGGAAGAAAGCAACGGCAATACCGTAAAATAGGAATCGCGATAGTACGTTCTGACGGGGTCGAGATAATTGATCCCCGCCGCAAAGGCGTTGAATTCCCCGATGGTCTTGTGGTTTTCAAGCGCCGTAAAATACGCGGCAAGATACAAAGCTTTTTGTTCTTCCGTTTGGACGGAGGCGGGGAAAACCACTTCCGCCACTTCCGCCTTGCAACGAGCGAAACGATCGTCAAACGTTTGAAAAGCGGCAAGGTGTTCTTCCACGGAGGCGTTTAAGGAGAAAAGCAGTTTGACTTCCCCTTTTGCCGCCGCGTAGAAGCAGTCGTTCTCTTTGACCCAATCCCCCGCCGCCGAAGAGGAAAGACAGAAGTTTTCCCCTTGTACGAAGGCGCCGCTTTGCGAGACGCTTTTTGCCGCGCGGCAGTTGAAACATACGTCGATATCAAGCCCTTCGCCCTTCAACAGGAAGAAAACGCCGTTTGTCGTTTTATCCAAAAAGGTGGTGACGGAAAGCTCGCCCGCATCGGTTTGCAGGACGACTTCCTGCATCCTGCCGACCATTTTGACGGTTTTTGAAAGATAAGGGGAGAGCCTTTTGCCGTTTACGGCAAGATCAAGAGACAACGCAGGAGAAAGCAGTTCCCCGGTGGCGTTTGCCACGCGGTAACTCGTCAAGCCCCCTTTGCCGTCCGCCCGTACGGCGATACGTTCATTGGCGATATCGTAATTTGCGGTCTCGTGATACTTACCGCAAAATACCGTTTTGCCGTCTTGAAACTTTGTCATCCGTCCTCCCGCTTTTTATTGTAACACAATTATTTGCTTTTTCCGAGGTCTTTTTCCACCGCCTCGAAAAGCCCGACGAGGTAGGCGCCGCCGAGCGCCCTGTCAAAGAGTCCGTACCCGGGTTTGGCGTCCTCGCCCCAAATGTTCCTGCCGTGGTCGGGACGGAGATAACCGTCAAAGCCGTTTTCCACAAGCGCTTTGACGATGGCGTAAACGTCCACGTTGCCTTCCGCGGTCTGGTGCCCGTTTTCGTAAAAATCGGTATCGTTTACAAACTTAAGCTGTCTGAGATGCGCAAAGTAAATGCGGGAAGCGTACTTTGCCGCCATTTTGGGCAGGTCGTTAAAGCGCCCCGCACCGAGGCTGCCCGTGCAGAAGGTGATGCCGTTGTGCTTGTTGGGTACGGCGGCAAACAACTTGTCGTAATCCGACTCCCTGCCCACGATCCTCGGAAGATCAAAGATATCCCACGGGGGATCGTCGGGATGGATCGCCATATCGACGTCCGCTTCGTCGCAAGCGGGCATGATCGCTTTTAAGAAGTAGACGAGGTTTTCAAACAACTTTTCGTGCGTCATCCCCTCGTACGCCTTCAAAAGACCGGCAAGCTCCTCCTTGGTGTAACTTTCGTCCCACCCGGGAAGACGAAGATTGGTTTTGTCCAGCTTCAAAAAATCCGCTTCGGAATAGGAAAGCGAAGTGGAACCGTCCTCGTGCTTGAAGTAGAGGTTGGTGCGGAACCAGTCGAACACCGGCATAAAGTTGTAGCAGATGCATTTGACGCCCGCCTTGCCGCAGTTGATGATGTTTTGCTTGTACGCCTCGATATACTTGTCGCGCGTGGGGCGTCCGAGCTTGATATCCTCGTGCACGGGAACCGATTCGATGACTTCCATTTGCAATCCCGCGTCGTTTGCGAGGGTCTTGAGACGTAACAGCTTTTCAAGCGGCCAGACTTCCCCGACGGGAGTATCGTAAACGGCGGTGACCACACCGGTCATGCCTTGGATCTGCTTGATATATGAAAGGGGGATGCAATCCTTTTCCCCATACCAACGAAAGGTCAATTTCATATTATTTACCGTTTTTTACCTTGAGGAACCCGGTGCCGAAGTTCAAGGTGCCTTCCACCTGATTGTCGTCGACCGCCTTGAAGCGGGAAGTCGCAACGTGCGCCATCAACTCCTTATAATACAAGTCACCGTCGATGGGGAGGGTAACGCGAGCGCCGTCCTTCCAGCCCGAAAGCTCGATAGCGTTCATCAAAGCCACGCCGTTGATGCCTTCCCTGCCGTCCACAAACAGCGGTTCCTTGCCGAGGATCGCCCTCGAGAAGTTTTGCAAAATACCCACGTGTTGCAAGTTTTCCCCGTCCGTTTCGGGCTCGATGACTTCACACTTAGGCGCGGCAAAGGACTCCGAAGAGGTTTTGGAAAAGCTTTGCGAATCCTCCGCGTTTTGGTAAAAGAACAACTTTTTGTTTTCGCAAAGCAACTTGCCCTTGGTGCCGCTTACTTCAAAGCGGTTGGTGCCCGGGGCTTCGCCCGTCGTGGTGATAAACACGCCCGACGCGCCGTTTTTGTACTCAAAATACGCCGTGACTTCATCCTCGACTTCCACGTCGTGCCATTTGCCGTATTTGCAGAATCCGTTGACGGAAACGGGCATTTCACCGACGACCCATTGCACGAGGTCGAGTTGGTGCGGGCATTGATTGATCAGAACGCCGCCGCCCTCGCCCTTCCAAGTGGCGCGCCACGAGCCGGAATCGTAGTACTTTTGCGTACGGAACCAGTCGGTAATGATCCAGTTGACGCGTTGCAACTCGCCGATGCCGCCCGCCGCAATGATCTCCTTCATCTTGCGATACAGGCAGTTGGTGCGCTGATTGAACATCATACCGTAAAGAGCTTTGCTCTTTTCCGCCGCCGCGTTCATCTCTTCCACCTGTTTGGTGTAGACCGCCGCCGGCTTATCGGTGATGACGTGGATGCCGCGATTCAAACATTCGATGACGATGCTCGGGTGGTCGTAGTGAGGCACCGCGACGAGCACGGCGTCGCACACGCCGTCCGCAAGCATCTGTTTATAATCGGAATAAAACTTGACGTCCCCTTTGAGTTTGGGTTTGATCGCCTCGATCTTGGCGGGGTTGATATCCGCGACTGCGGTCAAAACGGAATCTTCCACCAAACCGCCGTCCAAACGCACCGCGTAATAGGTGCCTTGATTGCCCACGCCGACAATGCCGTATCTTATCTTGCTCATTTTACGAAAACTCCCTCTTTCTCGGTGTAGCCCGCTTCGCCAAGCACCTTTTTGATGGCGGAGCAAGCGGCGTCGAACGCTTCGACGTTGCTTTCAAACTTAAATTTGGTCTTGAGGACGGTTTTGTCGTTCAAAACGTAGCCGCCGAATATTTTGAGGTGCGGCTCGATGGTCAAAACTTTATCCTCGGTGATGCGGCTGACCAGCCCCTTGATGTTGCCGTCGCCGAAACCTGCGGGAACGAGTTCGCCCGTTTCCGAAACGACGTCCTTGATGTGGAAATAGAAGGCGCGATCCGCAAGCTGCGAAATGGTATCCGCGGACTTTTCACCCACCTGCAGGAAGTTGGCGGGATCGTACACGTAGTAAAGACCGGGCGTTGCGTCCAAGACTTCCTTGGTGCGGCTGAGGTTGTCACCGTAAAGACCTTTGTCGTTTTCGTGGCACATCCTGATGCCGTTTTCGTTGCCTATCTTAACGAACTTCTTCAAAAGGTCAAGCATCTTTGCGTGAGTGGCGTCGTCCGCAACGTTGTAAAAACTGAACATACGGATGTTTTCCGCGCCGAGGATCTTGGCAAGTTCACATCCTCTTTTTGCGTCCGCGAGGTGCTCTTCCTCGGGGAGGTTGATATCCTTTTTGCCGATGGGAGAACCGATGGACCAAACTTTGATGCCCTCTTCGTCCAAACGGGCGCGAATGGCTTTTGCCTCGTCATCCGTGAGTTCCATCACGTTTTTGCCGTTGATGTTGCGGATCTCCAACAAAGAGATGCCGTTTCTTTTAAGACCCAAGATCTGTCCTTCCAAGCTGTTATCCGATTCGTCTGCGAATGCGCTCAATCTGATCATATTCTCTCCTTATGGCGTTTTCCGATTTCAAAGGGAAAACCCTTGACTTATTTTGCTGAAAGTATTATACTGCAAAAAAAGCACAAAAACAATGGCAAATATCAAGGAAAACGAGGATTTTAAGCACATTCTTATGATGAACTTCACGCTAAACTATTTTCGATATCACAACGAAAAAAAGGTGGAAGCCATCTCCCCTTCCGTAATCTCTTACTATGATCTGACCCTTGTTTTGGAAGGCCATCTTGAATATAAGATCAATAATAAACGCGTGACCGTGAAGGAAAACGCCGCTCTTTTGTTGCCCCCGGGCACCAAGCGCGAGAGGGAACGCACCGAAGGCGCCACCACTTACGTCAGTTTTAACTTCACATCGGAAGATGGGATCGACCTGCCTCTTTTGATGGACGGCGCCGTGGGCAAGGACGTGCGTATGATGATCTACGCCTGCAACGAGATCAACCGCGACCACGGGGAATACTCCAAAAATTCCTTTTTGGATCTGACTTCCGCCATCGTCAACTCCCTTTTGGCGCTTGTCAACCGCAACAAAAACAGCGCGCTCACCGAGAATATCCTCGCCTATATCCGCGAAAACTATCGCCACCCCCTGCCCCTTGGCAAGATCGCCAAGGAAATGAACTACTCCGCCACCTACTGCGACCAAGTATTCAAAAAGGACGTCGGACTCTCCATCGTCCAATATCTCATAGACTACCGCATCGCCAAAGCCAAGGAATTTTTGATCGAAAACATCATTTCTCTGAAAGAGATCGCCGAGCGCACCGGGTTTGGGGAATGCAACTACCTGTCCCGCCAGTTCCGCAGACGCGAAGGGATCTCCCCCCTGCGCTTCCGCAAACAATTCAATCCGCAATAAAATGAAAAGAAAAAGCTTTCGTGAAATAATGAATAAAATAGGCGGATTTATCATCCGTTTTCGCCTGCCTATCGTCGTCGTGATCGCGGTCTTGGTGGCGTTTTGCGCCTACGGCATCACGAAGACCAACATCAACAGCGACATTATGAGTTACCTGCCCGAGGGGACCGAAACCTACGACGGCAGCGAGTTTTTGTCAAAGAACTTCGGCATTGAAAGCAACGCCGTTTACGCCGTCAAAGGAGAAAGCGTTTCCTACGAAGACCTTGCTTTGGCTGTTGAAAAGGCAAAAGAGGACGAACACGTCACCGATATCATGTGGCTGGGCAGTATGAACGCCGTATCCTTTGGCGGACTCAAACTGGACGATCCGTTCTCCTTGATGGAAGGGGGCGACGTCACTAAGGAAAAACTCAAATCCGTTTTTTACAAAGACGGTGACTATATGTTGATGGTCACGATGAACGTGGGCGCCAGCACAAACGAAGCGGGCGCGTCCTTGGCGCACATCAACGCCGCTTTGGACGACGCGGGCGCAACGTACGTCGCAGGCGGCACGGCACCCGTTTCCAGAAGGGTCTACGACGACGCGATCAGTGAACTGCCGATCTACCTTTCCGTTGCCGTCGTCCTCGTTTTGATCATTTTGTTCCTGGTCAGCGCCAACTGGTTGGAACCCATCGTATTTATGGTGACGATGGGCGTCTCCATCGTGATCAATATGGGCACCAACTTCTTCTTCCCCGAAGTCAGCATCATCACCTTCTGCGCCGCTTCCATTTTGCAACTTGCGCTGGCGATGGATTACTCGATCTTCTTAACGCAAATCTACAGCGAAGAACGGCAAAAAGGACTCCCCGAAAAAGGCGCGATGATCAGCGCCGTCGGCACCACGCTGAACACCGTGTTTTCTTCCGCTTTGACGACGATGGGCGGGTTTGCCGCCTTCTTCGTGATGAGCTTCACCCTCGGTGCGGATCTCGGTGGCGTTTTGATCAAGGGTATTTTCCTCGCGATGCTTACCGTCATCGTGTTGCAGCCCTGCCTGCTTATCCTTTTATCCAAGCCGATGGCAAAGACCAAGCACAAGCGCTTGATCGACATCAAATTCCGCAACATCGCCAAATTCAGCGTTCGGCACAGGGTGGTCATCGTCATCTTATTCTCCCTTTTGTTGATCCCCGCTTTTATCGGGCAGATGCTGTTGCCCCTTTCCTATTTGAACTTTATGCCCAAAACGGAGGGTGACCCCGACCTCGTCACCTACGTATCCGATACCGCCAACCAAATTTTCCTCGCCGTCCCCGTGGACAAAAACGACCCGACGAAAAACGTTTCCTTTGCGGAAGATCTTGAAAACATCGAAGGAGTCACCGGCGTAGCTGGCTACTTTGCCTTTTTGCCCAAGGAAGCCATCGACGAAAACGGCAGATTGCACTTAAAGTCCTCCGTTTTTTCCATCGATCCGGTTGCCCTCGGCAAAAAAAGCGGATACGTCACGAAGGACAACTACACTCTTTACCTCGTTTCTCTTTCCAAGAACTACAACGTGGAATCGCAGGAAGCGACGGACGTACTGAACAAGATCAAAGCCGTAGCGAAAACGACGTTTACCCCCTCGAAGATCTATTCGACGGGCGTCGTGCAAGCGGTGGCGGACTTCCGCGTGTTGACTCCACGGGACTTTAAGTGGATCACTTTAATTTCCGTCGGCATCATCTTCCTCGTGTTGCTCTTTTCCTTCCGCAGCCTCGTTTACCCACTTTTGTTGGTGCTTTTGATCGAACTCGGCACCTGGATCAACTTTAGCATCAGCACCATCTTCGGGCAATCGTTGAACTTCCTCGCCTACATCGTCGTGGGCGCCATTCAACTGGGCGCGACGGTGGATTACGCCATTTTGGTCACCCACAAATACCGCGCCCTTTGCAAAGAGGGCAAAGACCCGTTGCTTGCCGCCTACGAAAGCGGCACTTCCTGCACGATGAGCATTTTGACATCGGCAAGCATCCTCGTAACGGCGTGCGCCAGCGTGACGGTGGTATCTTCCAACGCAGTCATCAAGGAAGTGACGATGATGTGTATGCGCGGCGCGGCGATCAGCACCGTTCTCGTGCTTTTTATCCTGCCCAGTTTGCTTGCCTGTACCTCTCGCATCCATATTCGCGCAGCAGAAGCGGGCGGGCTATCCAAACTGACCAAGAAATTTCTTACGGAAGTCAACCGACAACTGTATTACGGCGCTTTGGTCGCCAAAGCAAAATACCGCATCGGAAAGAACAAACTTTTGAATAAGACCGAGTGCGTGGAAGATTTGGGCGCCCGCGGACTTGTGATCATTCAACCCAAAAAGGGCTACCGCTTCAATTCGGACAGCGTGATCCTCGCCAATTTGGCGGAGGTGAACGAAGGCGAAAAGGTCTACGACCTCGGATGCGGATCGGGGGTCATCGCCCTCCTCGTCGCGGCGAAAAAAGGCGCAAACGTCGTGGGGGTGGAACTGCAAGAATCCCTTGCCTCCATGGCGGAACGCAGCGTCAAAGCAAACGCTTACGAACAAAAAGTCACCATCGTCAAAGGGGATATCCGTCAAACGGAAACGTTGTTCCCCGCAGGTGACGCGGACGCCGTCCTCATCAACCCGCCCTACTTCAAGGTCGGATGCGGCGAAGCAAGCCCCGACGAGATGAAAGCCGTCGCGCGGCACGAGATCGCTTTGACCCTGCCCGAGGAACTTGCCGCCGTCCGTCACCTTTTGAAAGAGGACGGAAGGGCGTACTTCCTGTTTCCCGCCTCACGCGAAAAGGAATTTGACGACGAAACCAAAGCCGCCTCTCTCTTCCTTGCGGAAAAGGTCTATTTGACCTCCTCGGAAGAAAAGGCGCCCGACAGCTTTATCGCCAAACTGACCAAAACACCCGCGGGCGAGACCGCCACGCGTACCCTCGTCACCAAGGACGAAGAAGGAAAACCCAGTAAGGAGGTCGCGGAGCTTTACCGCAGTTGAATTATGGCACTTTATATCGTAGGCACCCCCATCGGAAACCTTAAGGACGTCACCGAACGCGCCAAAGAAGCGCTTGCGTCTTGCGACTACGTCGCTTGCGAAGATACGCGCAGGACGGCGATCCTTTTAAACGCCCTCGGCGTCAAAAAGCCTTTGATCAGCTACTACAAACAAAAGGAAAGAGAAGGCGCGGAAAAGATCGTTGCCCTCTTAAAGGACGGCAAGGAAGTCTGCCTCGTATCGGACGCGGGGATGCCCGTGATCTCCGATCCCGGCGCCATCCTCGTCAAAGAAGCGCGCGCGGCGGGCGTCAAGATAGAGACCGTCCCCGGGCCGACCGCAGTCACCACGGCGGCGGCGTTTGCGGGACTTTCGGACGGCTTTGTGTTTTTGGGCTTTTTGCCTGAAAAGAAGGCAGACAAGGATAAGCGCCTCGCCCCCTTCGTCAGCAGCCCCCTGCCCCTTGCTTTTTACGCGGGACCGCACGACGTTCAAAGCGTTCTTTCTTACCTTTTTAAGACCCTAGGCGACCGCAAAGCCTACCTCGCGCGGGAGCTGACCAAACTGCACGAAACGTTGACCGAGATCACCCTCGCGGGCGGGTACGACGAAGAACCGCGCGGCGAATACGTGATTTTGGTGGAAGGCGCGGCGCAAAGTTCGCCTTACCTCTCCCTCTCCCCCGAAGAACACTTAAAAGCCTATTTGGACGCGGGAATGGACAAAAAGACCGCCGTCAAAAAGGTAGCGGCGGAGCGCGGCGTCCCCAAAGACGACATCTATCAACTGACCGTCAAAAGTAAATGAAAAAAACAAAAGGACCCAAGACGATACTTGAGTCCTTTTTTTTGTTAAATCGTTTGCGACGACTTACTTTTTCATATCATCGATTTCGTCCGTGACTTCGGAACTACCCTGCACGGTCTCTTCAAGAGGACGCTCCTCGGGATGCTTGGAAAGCTTTGCGAAGAAGCCGCTGATCTTGTCGTCCACCTTGTCGATGATGCCCTTCCTATCCAAGAAGTACAACCCGCAAATGAAGCCCGCAAGAAGCACCGCGCCGATACCGAGGGTGATCCCTGCGCTTGCGCCGTAGCTCTTGCCGACGGGGGTGGAAGCGATGAAGCCCATTGCCAAATACACCAAGCCGGACATCAAGGCGACGATGGTCGCGTACGGAAGCTGCGT
>DMCI01000033.1:3795-4667 GCA_003445835.1 Clostridiales bacterium | reverse complement strand
GGGCTGACGTGGTCGCCGTACACCGCGCCCGCAAGCACTGCGGACATCGTGAGGAAGAACAAGCCTTCACTGGAAGACGCGCTCATCACCGCGGTGGAGATGGGGATCAAAACGCCAAAGGTACCCCAAGAGGTGCCGGTAGCAAAAGAGAGCAAGCACGCGATCAGGAAGAACACGAAGGGGATCACGCCAAGCGCCATGGAATCCGCCGTGATGTTGGCTTGCACAAACGCTTTTGCGTTCAGTGTGCCGTCGATGATAGCTTTGCCCGCTTCGTCAATACCTTCGCCCTTGGCGCCCATGATGCCGCCGAGCGTCCAAGCAAAGGTCAAGATGAGGATGGCGGGAACCATGGACTTGAAGCCGTCCACGATGGACTCCATGCTTACCTTGAAGCTGATGGCTTTGGTGCACAGATAGAAGACGATGGTGATCACGAGTGCGATGAAGGAACCCATCGCAAGAGCGCTGCCCGCGTCACAGTTGCTAAACGCTTCAAGAGCGTTTGCGGACTGAAGTTCGGTACCGACGACGCCGGTATCCCAGTTGTAGAAGAAACCGTTGTAGATCATCGCGCCGACGCAGCAGACGATCAAAGTGACGATGGGGAACACGAGGTTGATGACCTTGCCCTTGATCTTGTCGTCCGCTTCGACGTCCTTGGTGGGGAGGTCGGTTTCGCCCGCGAGAAGGTCACCGGTGGAAGCTGCGATCTTTTCGTTGCGCTTCATCTTAAAGAAATCAAGGCGCAAAAGAACGGTCACCACCATAAAGGCGATGGTCAAAAGAGCGTACATATTAAAGGGGATGGTTTTGATAAACGCAACGATACCGCCGTCTGCGTAACCCGCGACCGCAGCCGCCCAAGAAGA
>DMCI01000033.1:0-3668 GCA_003445835.1 Clostridiales bacterium | reverse complement strand
CTGATCTTGTGCTTATCCGTCACGGGACGCATTGCGTTACCGACGGTCAAGCAGTTGAAGTAGTCGTCCACGAAGATCAAAGCGCCGAGGCCCACGGTGGCAAGCTGCGCGCCCTTCTTGGTTTTGATCTTACCGGCAGCCCATTCGCCGTACGCCTTGGAACCGCCCGTCTTGACCATCAAAACGGCAAATATGCCGAGGATGACCAAAAAGATCAAGATGCCGCCGTTGCCGCCCAGCTGACCGCCCATCGTGATGAACAGGTTGCTGATGGCCTCGATGGGGTTGCCGCCCGCGAGGAACATAGCGCCCGCGAAGATGCCTGCGAACAAAGACAGATAGACCTGCTTTGTGGCAAGCGCGAGCACGATCGCGATGATTGCGGGCACGAATGCCCAAAAAGTACCTACCATAATTTTCTCCTTTTGCGCCGAAGCGCCAATGTGATCAAAACAAAAAGCGGCACAAGAGCCGCCAAACCGAAAACCGAGGTCATAGGTGGATAGCTCTCCGCAACGCTGCGACAGTGCGAAGGGTATTCCCCATCGCCCCAGAACGCGCCCGTACAGGATAAAGCGCATCCTTCGGCGCGGCTTCCTTTGCCACCGCGGGCAAGCCTGCCCCGCGGCTTTTCATAAGCCACGCTCCTCTATCAAACATAAAGTAGTATATACCTATTATTTTCGTATGTCAAGGGGGAACGGAAAAACGATAGACGGACTATCACGACAAAGGGCGAGAAAGGGATTTTCTTTGACTTTTTCAAAAAAGGCGAGTATGCTTTAGGTATGAATGAATCGGACAAAAATCGCATCCTATCCCTGCCCTATCCGCTGAGCGTATCCTCGGTGGCGGAGACCTCTTCCACCAACGACGATTTGAAAGCGATGGCGCGGGCGGGCGCCCCGGACTTTACCCTCCGCATAGCGGAGAAGCAAACGGCGGGCAAAGGACGCAAAAACCGCAGTTTTTTCAGTGAAGGCGGGTTGTATATGAGCATCCTTCTCCCTTTTTGGGAGAATTTTAGTTTGGTGACCCCCGTCGCCGCCGTCGCGGTGGCAAAAGCGATCCGTTCTCTTACGGGGGAAGACGCTTTGATCAAATGGGTCAACGACGTTTACGTCAAAGGCAAAAAAGTCTGCGGCATTCTTTCCGAAAGCGTCGTGGTCGGCGAGGCGCGACGCGTCGTTTTGGGCATCGGCGTCAATCTCAACACTCCCGAAGGGGCCTTTCCCAAGGAGATCCGCGACGTCGCCGGTTCCGTCAAAGCGGACAGGATCGAACTTGCAACGCATATCCTCAAAGAATTTCTTTCCCGCTTTTGTACGGGCGACGCGGCAACGATCAAAAAGGAATATATCGCCCTTTCTCTCCTTCCCGGCAAAGAGGTGCTCATTCAAAAAGAAAACGGCTGCTTCACGGCAACCGCGCTTGGATTTACGGAGGATCTTTCCCTCTCCGTCCGCTACCCGGACGGCAGAACGGAAGATCTGATCGCGGGGGACGTCAGCTTACGCTTGTAAAGCGTACCCCCTCACGGAGAACGTTGCTTTATACACGCTGCTTTGACTTGTTACTTTGACCGTGAAAGTAAACGCTTTGGCGCCGATGATTTTTTGCACGTGGAGGTCGACGCTGCCGTCCGCATTCCGTTCCGAAAACTTGACCGTGCAACGCAACAGTTCCAGTTTCACCCGTTCCGCACCCTGCTCACTCAAATAATTCAAAGCAAAGGAATAGATCTCTTTTTCTTCGTCAAGCGCAGTTACGACGAGGTCTTCTCTGACGCCGGGCAACGCGCTAAGGAAGCCGCAGGCTTCGCTGTCCTCCGGCAGGACGGCGTAGTGCGAACAAGTTGATTTATGAGCGGAATCTTCCGACATAGCGTTGCCGCAGACGGAGCAAAAAGGGGTGTTTCCGCTTCCGTCCGTGGATTGATCGCCGTCATTTTGTCCGTCGCCCGTTTGTTCCCCTTGCGTTTGATCGTCGTTTGCGGTTTGACCCGAAGAGGGCGCGCCGCCGTCCTCGTTTTCGCCCGAATTATCGGCGTTTTCGCCGTTGTCGTCCGTGTCGCCGGAAGGGGTGGTTTGCGCGGGAACGTCTTGCCCGGAAACGTCGTCGTTTGCGGAAGAGGGGACCTCCTCGCTTGGCGTTTTATCCTTACTTTCAAGCGACGCTTCCTCCTTCAAAAGAGAAGGATTGACCGACGTTTTGCCGTTGTCGAAATAAGCACAGGCAAACAAAAAGGACGCCAACAAGAAAAGTACGACCGTTACCGCTGCGATTTTAACAAATCTCTTCCTTGCGTCCACTTTTTTCACCTCTGCCGCGCCTAAAGGCGCGGATTTATGATATGAGTTTATCATTATTTGTCGAATTTTGCAAGGTTTTGTCAATAAAATACGCAGGTTTGCCCCAAGTCGGCTTCCCTTTTTTACCTAAATTATGCTATAATATTAAATAGCAATTTTCAGGAGGCGAGACGTGATCCTCTCCAAGGTCAAAGAAAGCGTAATATCGGTGCTACCCATCGCGATGATCGTCGTGATACTCTCTTTGACCGTCGCCCCGATGCAGGGGTCGGAGTTTTTGTCCTTTTTGATCGGTTGTTTGTTCGTCGTGGGCGGAATGAGCCTATTTGCCATCGGCGCGGACGTTGCGATGATCCCCATCGGCGAGCTTGTGGGCAGCGCCACCACCAAGACCCGCAATTTGACCGTCATCATCGTGGTATCGTTGGTGATAGGTGCCGTCATCACCCTTGCCGAGCCCGACCTTTCGGTGCTTGCTTCGGGGCTTGCCGCCAGCATCAACAAATGGGCGCTGATCTCCTTGGTGGCGGTGGGCGTGGGCATCTTTCTTGCCCTGTCGATGCTCCGCGTGATCTTGGGCGTATCTTTACGCCTTTTGCTTTTGATCTCGTACGGCGTGGTGTTCGTCCTCGCCTTCGTGCTTTCCCTTCTCGGAAAGACCGCTTTCCTTCCCTTGGCGTTTGACTCGGGCGGCGTGACTACGGGTCCGATGACCGTCCCCTTTATCATCGCTATGGGAATGGGCGTTTCGGAGATCAGCGGCAAGTCGGAGACCGACCAAAGCTTCGGTTTTGTTGCTTTGGCTTCCGTCGGCCCCATCATCACGGTGATGCTCCTCGGCTTTTTTGTGGACGCTACCAAACTCCTTCCCACCGCGGAAGTGGTCACGGGGGACTTTTTTGAAGTTTACGGCAAGACCCTTTTGCACCAAATGCGGGATACCGCGATCGCCATCGGCCCCATCGCGGCGTTCTTCCTCGTTTTTCGCTTCACCGCAAACAAAAACATGCCGATACGCACCTTTTGGCGCATCGTCTTCGGTATTTTGTACACCTATCTCGGACTCGTTTTGTTTATGACGGGCGCGCACGCCGGTTTCAGCGCGGCGGGAAACCGCATCGGGATGGCATTGGGGGAAAATTTTCCCTACGTTCTTTTGCCCCTCGGCTGTTTGATCGGGTTTATGATCGTTGCGGCGGAGCCCGCCGTCCACGTACTCAACGAACAGATCGAGAAGATCAGCGGCGGCACCATCAAAAAAACAAAAGTGATGCTGACCCTGATGTGCGGCATCGCCTTATCCGTAGGGCTTTCGATGTTGCGCGTGTTGTTTACCTTCAGCATTTGGTGGTTGAT
>DMCI01000037.1:1212-3647 GCA_003445835.1 Clostridiales bacterium | reverse complement strand
GATATGATCAAGGTGCTTGTCAGACGCATCACCACCAACAATCGTTCGCCGCAAGTCATCGTTTCCCGCGCGCATCCGGACTTTGTCCGTCGTTTGTTTGAACTTGACGTGCCCGAAGTCAAAAGCGGTCTCGTCACCATTAAAAAGATCGTGCGTGAAGCGGGCTTCCGCACTAAGATCGCCGTCGCTTCGGACGACCCCAACATCGATCCCGTCGGCGCTTGCATCGGACCGCGCGGCAGCCGTATCAACGTGATCGTGCAGGAACTCAACGGCGAGAGAATCGACGTCATCAACTGGTGCGCTGATCCGCTTGAATTCATCGCTCGCGCCATCAGCCCGGCAAAGGCAGTGCAGGTGCACGTCAACGACGAAGAGCATTCCGCCAGAGTCATCGTCAACGACAATATGCTTTCGCTTGCCATCGGTCGCGAAGGGCAAAACGCTCGTCTTGCCGCTAAGCTTACCGAATGGAAGATCGACGTCAAGCCGTATTCTTCCATTTTGGATACGATCGACAACCCGGAGGAATAATTTATGCCCAAGCAACCGTCGATGAGAATGTGCATTGCCTGCAAAAAGCTCTTCAACAAGAAGGACTTGAATAGGATCGTTCGCACTCCTGCGGGCGACGTTCTCTTTGACAAAACCGGCAAAGCGGCGGGTCGCGGTGCTTATATTTGCAGCGATCCCGAGTGCTTGAAGCTTTGCGTTAAAAACCGTCTTTTGAACAAGTCGTTCAAGACGAATATCCCGCAAGAAGCGTACGACCGTCTTCTTACCGATTATGAGTCGAAATGAGAAGATAAACGCCTATATCGGTTTTTCCGTCAAGTCGGGCAAGATCGTTTACGGCTACGAAAACGTGATCCTTTCAAGGAAAAAGATTTACTTGGTGCTTTGTGATGAAGCGCTTGGTGAAAGTTCCTTGAAAAAGGTGCGTCGTTTCGCTTCCGAAAAAGGGATAGAACTTTATACGATCAACGGTCTTTCGGAGTATTTCGGGGGCAGAATGATCAAATGTGTGGGGATCGGTGAAGAGCACCTTGCTTCGGCGATCCGAAACGAACTCAATAATACAGTCGGAGGTAGTAACTGATGAGTGAAACGAATAAAGACGCTTTGGCGAATATTACTGCTTTGTTTGAACTTGACAAAGCAAGATTTCGCAGTCTTACGATCGACGTAAGAGAAGCCCGCCGCAGAGCGGACGACCTCTTAGCCAAGATCACCGCCATAAAAGACGCTTTCGTTGCAGCTGAGATGCAAAAAGAAGAGGAAGCACAGGCGGAAAAAGAGGCCGCAACCGCCCCCGCGGAAGAGGTCAAAGACGTGGCGCCAGAAACGGTTGAGGAAGTGGCTCCTGTAGCGGAAGCTCCCGTACCCGAACCCGTTTCCGAAGTCGTTGAAGAGAAGAAGGAGCCCGCTCCCGAACCCGAGGCAAAGCCCGAGGTCAAAGCGGAAGTTAAGACGGAAGAAACAAAACCCGTCGAACCCAAGAGAAATCCTCTTCGTCCCGACGTGCCCGAACCCAAAAAGTTCAAGCCGATCATTTACATCCCCGAAAGTGAAAGAAACGGAGGCTCAGCACGTGGCGGTCGTCAACCCTACGGTCAAAGACCGTTTGCTCCGAGAGATACCTTTTCCGCTTTGTCCGAGAAGGACAAGCCGATGTTTATGCCTCCGCAACCCGGCAAAGGCGGTAAGGGCGGTAAAAAGCAGTCTTACGACAAGGCGCAATCCGCATATGAGGATAAGAAGGGCGCAAGCAAGAAGAGCATCTTGAGGCGTGAACTTGAAAACGGTAAGGAGATCGACGACAGCGAGATCGCACGTCGTTTTAAGAGCAAAAAGTATCAAAAGCAGGCGCCCGTCGTGACGCAGACCGTCATTGAAAAAGCGGTCATCAACGTCGATCCCGTGCCTATCAAGCTTTTGTCCGAAAAGATCGGTAAGCCTATTGCCGAGATCATGAAGATGCTTTTGTTGGAAGGCGTTATGAAGACCATCAACGATTCCATCGAGTTCTCTATGGCGGAGCTGATCGCCGCCAACTACGGCATTGAACTTGAACTCAAAGCGGATAAGTCCGCGGAAGAAAAGCTCGAAGAGCTTATCACCGAAGATTCCGACGACGACAACACCGAGCCGCGCGCCCCGATCGTCACGATCATGGGTCACGTTGACCACGGTAAGACCTCCCTTTTGGACTATATCCGTAATTCGCACGTTGCCGAAAAAGAAGCGGGCGGCATTACTCAGCACATCGGCGCGTACACCATTGAAAAGAACGGTCAGATGATCACTTTCATCGACACCCCGGGCCACGAAGCGTTTACTTCGATGCGTGCTCGCGGCGCAATGGTCACCGATATCGCCATCATCGTGGTCGCGGCGGACGATGGTATCATGCCGCAGACCGTGGAAGCGATCAA
>DMCI01000037.1:0-1079 GCA_003445835.1 Clostridiales bacterium | reverse complement strand
CGCGTCAAGCGTGAACTGTTGAACTACGACGTAGTCGTCGGTGAATACGGCGGCGATGTGTCCGCTTGCCCCGTGTCCGCTAAGACGGGTCAGGGCGTTGAGGATCTCCTCGATACGATCAACCTCTTCGTTTCCGAAGAGTTGAAGCCCAAAGCCAATTCCAAAAAGGCTGCCCGCGGTACCGTTATTGAGGCAAAGATCGACAAAGCGGGTCCCGTGGCTACCATTCTCGTACAAAACGGCACTCTTCGCGTTGGTGACATCATGGTCGCAGGTTCCGCTTGCGGTAGAGTGAAATCCATGCTCAATGATAAGGGCAAACTGGTCAAGACGGCAGGGCCGTCTATGCCCGTTTCCGTTTTGGGCTTTGACGAAGCGCCTTCCGCAGGTGACAAGATGATCGTCCTCAGCGATGAAAAACTCGCAAGGAAGATCGCCGAAGAAAGAAAAATCAAAGTCAAAGTGGAAGAAGACAATGCCGCTAAGCCCAATTTGGAGGATATTTTCGCTCAGATCAACGAAGGTAAGCTCAAAGAGCTTAATTTGATCGTCAAAGCGGACGTGCAAGGCTCCGTCGAAGCTCTCGTGCAGGAAGTTTTGAAGCTCAGCAACGACGAAGTCAAAGTCAAAGTCATCCACAAGGGCGTCGGCGCGATCAACGAATCCGACGTCGTGCTTGCAAGCACTTCCAAAGCGATCATTATCGGCTTCAACGTGCGTCCCGACGCCAACTCCAAAGCGGAAGCCGCAAAACTCGGCGTCGACGTCCGCAATTACAGGATCATTTACGACGTCTTAAACGACATTACTCTCGCTTTGAAGGGTATGCTCGCGCCCAAATTTAAAGAGAACGTTCTCGGTAGGGCGGAAGTCAGAGAGATCTTTAAGATCAGCGGCGTAGGCGTGATCGCGGGCTGTAAAGTCGTTGAAGGCAAACTGCAAAGGAATGCCGACGTCAGATTGCTCCGTGATAACGTGGTCATAACCGAAAACAAGGTTTCCTCTTTGAAGCGTATGAAGGACGACGTTAAGGAAGTCCTCACCGGCTTTGAGTGCGGCGTTGGCATCGAAAACTACAA
>DMCI01000009.1:3666-5193 GCA_003445835.1 Clostridiales bacterium | reverse complement strand
CGCGTTATGACCGCTTTGACCATCACTCGCGTGGCGGAACCGTACATTCAACGCAAAGCCATCAACCACCTCAACAAAGGCAGGATCGTGGTGTTTGCCTGCGGTACGGGCAACCCGTATTTCACCACCGATACCGCTGCGGTGCTTCGCGCTGCGGAGATCGGCGCCGAAGCCATTCTTCTTGCCAAGAATGTGGACGGCGTGTACGACAGCGATCCCAAACTCAATCCCAACGCAAAGAAGTACGACACCTTAAATTACCTTGATCTTTTGTCCAATCACCTCGGCGTGATGGATTACACCGCCGCATCTCTTTGTATGGACAACAAGATACCCTTGATCGTCTTCGGATTGAAGGAAGAGGGCAGCATTATGAAAGCAGTCAAAGGTGAAAAAATCGGCACCTTGATTCATTGAGTGCATTTTGTGCTATAATTAAGTAACGGGGGACTAATCTATGTCATACGATATTATGGAAGTTTTGGAAATCTTGGATACATACGAGACCGCGCTTAAAAAGACTGTGGACGGCTACAAAGCCCACATTCTCAACATTCGCGCAGGTCGCGCCAATCCGCACATCCTCGACAAAGTGATGGTGGATTACTACGGTACGCCCACGCCTCTCAATCAGATGGGCAGCATCACCGTGCCGGAAGCAAAGATGATCGTTGTTTCCATTTGGGACGGCAGCGCGCTCAAAGCGGCTGAAAAAGCGATCGTCGACGCCAATATCGGCATCACGCCTAACAACGACGGCAAGGTATTGCGCTTGGTTTTCCCCGATCTTACCGAGGAACGCCGCCAAGCTTTGGTTAAAGAACTCAAGCAGGTGACGGAAAACTCCAAGGTCACTCTTCGCAACCACAGGCGCGACGCCAACGAAGGTTTGAAGAAACTCAAAAAGGACGGGTTGATCACCGAGGACGACGTAAAGTCACTTGAAAAGGACGTTGATAAGCTCCTCAACGATTACGTTGCCATCGCCGACAAGGCGTTCAAAGAGAAGGAAAGCGAGATCTTGACTGTATAAGGAGGTCGAATGACGCCTTCGCATATCGCGTTTATTATGGATGGTAACGGCAGGTGGGCGGAACGCCGCCACTTGCCGAGAAAGTATGGGCATAAAATGGGGACGCAGACTCTCGAAAACGTGGTGGATCTTGCCGCGAAGTACGGGATAAAAACGGTCACGTTTTATGCTTTTTCTACTGAAAATTGGACGCGACCGCAAAGTGAGATCGACTATTTGTTCGGAATTTTCCGTAAATTTTTGTCTGAGATCGATCGATACAAGCAAAAGAACGTAAAACTTTGTTTTATCGGCAATCTCGGAGGTCTCCCGGAGGACGTTGCCGACGCTTGCGTCCAAATGACGGAGAAGACCAAGGATAACACCGGCGTAAACGTCGTGATCGCCTTGAATTACGGCAGTTGGGAAGAGATCACCTCTTCGGTCAACCGTCTTTTGCAAAGTGGCAAGACCAAGGTCGAAAAAGAGGATATCGCAAAGGCGCTTTATACGCG
>DMCI01000009.1:0-3506 GCA_003445835.1 Clostridiales bacterium | reverse complement strand
TTGTGGCCGGATTTTGATGAAAAAGCGTTTGTTAAGGTGCTTGACGAGTATTCGTCGCGCGTCAGAAAATACGGAGGTTTGAAGAAGGGCGATGCTCAAGCGTAATTTGACCGCGGCGGTCCTTGTTGCCGTCGCTTTGCTGTTCATCCTTTATCTTCGCACGTTCTACGTTGAGCTTACTGACGTACTTTTTTACGTCTTTATGGCTTTTGGCGCCTTTGAAATGATCCGAGTAGGGAAGAAATGTGGGTACGAGCCTTTCGTCCTGCCTTTGGCTGTTTTCGCGGTCGCCGTTTATCCGCTGTTTTACTTTTTCAGCGCGGCGGGTATCCTTTTTGCAAGTATGATCGCCGTCTTGACGGCGCTTGCCACTTTGCTTTTTAACAGAAATACCCGTTCGTTGAACGACTTACTGTTTACGATCTTGATCTTATTTTATCCGATGATCCTTTGCACGGCGTTCTTTGTGATCAATCACAGCGCGGCGGGACTTCTCGGCATCTTTTTCGTGCTTTTCGTTACCTTACTTTCCGACGCCTTTGCGTTGTTTGCGGGAATGCTTTTCGGTAAGAAAAAACTGATGGAAGACGTCAGCCCCAAAAAGACGATCGCTGGTGCCGTCGGCGCATACGTCGGCGGGCTTGTCGGCGCGACGGCAGTTTTGTTATTGTTTGATGTTTTCGGCGTTTTCAAAAATTTTGGAAACGTCGGAATTATCCGATTGTTTAACGAATATTTTATTTCCGTCCCCGTCTACTTTGCTTTGGCTGTCGTTTGCACGACGGCGGCAATTATTGGGGATCTTGCGGCTTCTCTTTTGAAGCGGAAAACCGGCGTCAAAGACTTCGGAAAGATCTTCCCGGGACACGGCGGTGTGATGGACAGGCTGGATAGTCTTTTGTTCGTTGCGCCCATCGTCGCTTTGTTCCTTACCGTTTATGCGGGGGTGGCGTTATGAAAAAGATAGCGATCATCGGCGTTACGGGATCCATCGGCAGGCAAGCCGTGGATGTTGTTGAAAAAAATCCCGATCTGTTTCGTCTGACGATGATCTCATCACATTCCGACGCGGACGCGCTTGTCAAAGTTGCCAATCGTCACAAAGTGCCCACCGTTTGCTTCAGCGGGGCAAATCCTCCCGCAAAAGAGTCTTTTGACTATCCTTGTGAGTTGATTACGGGTGAAAACGCCCTCGTCGCCGCGGCGGAAAGCGCGGATTACGATATCTTTTTAAATGCGGTCGTGGGGATCGCCGCGTTGCGTCCCACTTTGATCGCAATGGGCAAAGGGGCGCGGATCGCCTTGTCTAACAAAGAAATGCTCGTTTCGGCAGGGGAATACGTGATGCGCATAGCGGACGAGCTTAACAGCGAGATCATCCCCGTAGACAGCGAGCACTCCGCAATTTTTCAATGTTTGTCGGCGGGACAAGCCTCCGACGTGGATGCCTTGATCATTACGTCCAGCGGCGGCGCCTTCCGCGACGTTCCGATCAAGGACTTGGACGCCGTTTCGCCCGAGCGCGCGCTTGCTCATCCCAATTGGAAAATGGGCAAAAAAATCACGATCGACTGCGCTACGATGGTCAACAAAGGTTTTGAAGTCATCGAGGCGAAACATCTTTTCAACGTGCCGTTTGAAAAAATACAAACGGTCATCCACCGTGAAAGCGTCGTCCATTCGATGGTTCGCTTTGCGGATGGGGCTACGATCGCGCAGCTTTCTTCGCCTGATATGCGTTTGCCCATTCAATACGCTTTTACCTATCCGAAGCGCGTGTCTTCACCGGTAAATCCATTGAAAACGCCGCTTTCGTTGACGTTTGAAGAGGTCGATTACGATCGATATCCTTGCTTTCACATTTTGCTGGAAGCGGGGAGAAGGGGAGGTTTGTATCCTGCGGCGATGCTTGCCTCGGACGCCGTTTTGGTTCCTGCGTACCTAGCGGGACAGATCAAGTATTCCGACATCGCAAAAGTTTTGGAAAGGGTAATGAACAAGTTTTCCTTGGATGGCAAGTACGATCTTTCGGACGTTCTTCGCATAAACGACGAAGTCGAAAAATATACTCTAAGCGTGGTGAAAAAAATATGACTTTTATGATTTCAAGCGCGGGTGAGATCGCCTTGTCCATTTTGGTTGCCATCGTTGCTTTGATGGTGATGATCATGGTGCACGAATCGGGGCACTATCTTCTCGGCAAGGCGTTGAAGTTTAAGATCAACGAGTTTTCCATCGGTTTCGGTCCGCAATTGTTCTCCAGAAAGAGCAATAAGACGGGGGAAGTGTTCAGTATCCGCGCCATCCCGCTGGGCGGTTTTTGCGCCTTTGAGGGAGAAGATGCGGAAAGCACCGTCGAAGGCTCTTTCAACAGCCAAAAACCTTGGAAAAGGATCGTCGTTTTGCTTGCCGGTGTGACCTTCAACTTTATTTCCGCCGTCATTATTCTGACTATCCTTTTTGCTACGTACGGCTATACTCTCCCTAAGATCGTCTCGCTCAACACCCCCGTTGACAGCGCGTTTGAGCAAAATTTCGAGGAGGGCGACTTGATTTATCAAGTCAATGGCAAAAACGTTTATTCCGTCATTCAAACCAACATTTCCACTCTTCTCGGCGGTGCGGACGAAACGGCGGAAGTCGTCGTGATCCGCAACGGAGAAAAGAAGACCGTCACCGTTACCAAAGATGAATTTGAAAGCAAAAACGTGGATACCGAGGGCAACGAAACCGATTCAAGATACCACGGCTTCGGTATCAACATCGGCTATGACTACTATCGAATGGGATTTTTCGAGGCGTTAGGTAGAAGCTTTATCTTTATTTGGCAACTTATCATTTTGACGTTCAAGACCATTGGCGGTTTATTTACGGGTGCGGTGGGGCTCAAAGGCTCAGTAGGCGGCACGGTCACCAGCGTCGCCGCAATGGGCAAGGTCACGATGGCGCTTGGGTTCAGAGGTGTGCTTTTGATGTTTGGTATCATGAGTGCCAGCGTCGCTTTGATGAACGCCCTTCCGTTCCCCGCGCTGGATGGGTGTCGCGTGATCTTCGTCCTCATTGAGATGATTTTCCGAAAGCCCGTCAATCGTAAGGTGGAGGCGATCATCCACACCGTCGGTATCGTGATCCTGTTTGCATTTGCGATACTTTGTGATATACTGAATTTAGGAACGATAGCAAGTCTGTTTTAGTTATGACCAAACGCATTAGGATAAAAGATCGGTATATAGGCGGAGGCGCCGAGATCACCGTACAATCTATGACCAACACCAAGACCGAGGACGTAAAGGCAACGGTCGCGCAAATTCTTCGCTTGCAAAGAGCGGGGTGCGATATCGTGCGTATGAGCGTCAACACCCCCGAAGCTGCGGATGCCGTTGCTGAGATCAAAAAGCAGGTCGATTTGCCTTTGGTCGCGGATATTCATTTTGACCACAAACTGGCTTTACGCGCGATCGAAAACGGCATCGATAAGATCCGCATCAATCCTTCCAACATCGGCA